>JAIRND010000173.1 GCA_031258225.1 Treponema sp.
AGGAGTATCACCAGTTTGTGGGCTATCTCAAAGGAAATGTCGTTGATCCGCTCCATGAACAGGACCCCTTCAAGGGTGTTTATGGTAACGGGTATGGACGGGTCCAGGGGGACGCCGCAGATGGCCCCGTACAGTTCCCGGAGTATGTCCGGCTCACTGAAGAGCAGGGAAAATACGCTGTCCTTGTAGTGTTTGTTCAGCCCCATGCGGCCTCCTGCGGTGAAGAATTGTTACCAACAATATAACCCATCTTTGGAGGCCGGGCAATGCTTCACGGTGCAGGGGCCGGGGGCGGGAACGGGAAAATCTCCCCTCTTTATGGACTTTTTTTTGGATTTATCTATTTACTTGACTATTTGGCAAAACTCGTTCAATGTGAAGTAATTACATTTGAAAGGATGTGCCATGAAAACAAAACGCTCGGGGAGTTCCTTTAATTCCCTGAATTCGAAACGGAAACTGGAATCTATATTCCTCTTTACTACCGGGAAATGCAACGCCAAATGCGCCATGTGTTTCTATGCCAACGATATGGAAAAGAAGGCCCAGGATCTTTCGTTTGAGGATATTAAAAAACTCTCCGAAACCGCCGGGTCTTTCAAGCGGCTCTGGCTTTCCGGCGGGGAGCCGACGCTCCGGGAAGACCTGCCTGAGATTATCGAGATGTTTTACCGGAACAACCATATCACCGACATTAACTTTCCCTCCAACGGCATCAAAACCGATCTGCTTATCGGCTGGCTCAAGCGGCTCCGGCAGAGTTGCCCGGACAGCAATATTTCCATCAGTATTTCCCTGGACGGTTTTGGGGAGACCCACGATGTTCAGCGGGGGGTGCCGAGTTTTTACCGGGCCGCGGAGACCTTGAAAAAGATCGACGACAACTTCAGGGACGACGGCCACGTGATAAAAAACATCGCCACGGTGATTACCAAATACAATGTGCAGGAGATTATTGATTTTGTAACCTGGGTGTACGGGCGGTTTAATGTTTCCACCCATACTATTGAGGCGGCCCGGGGGCTGACCAGGGAAGAAGGGGTGAAGGTTTTGACCGAAAAATCCCTGCGGGAAATCCAGGACACCATCGCCCCCTTTTACCTGCTTTACGCCCGGCGCATAGGCGAGGGGATGAACGCCATCGGCCGGGGGCTGACCAAATTTTTCTACGTGGGGCTTATGCGGGCCATGTACAATATCCGGGCCGCCAACCTGGAAAAACCGTCGTGCTGGAACATGGACTGTACCGCCGGGGAAACTACCCTGGTGATTGACTACGACGGCCGCTTCCGGTCCTGTGAGCTCCGGGAGCCTATCGGCAACGTGAAGGACTACGGCTGCGACGTGCAGAAGATTCTCCACGGCGAGGCCATGAAAAAAGAAATTGAAGCAATCGGTTACGGGTACAAGGCCAACTGCTGGTGTACCCACGGCTGCTGGATCATGTCGTCCATTACGTTTAATCCCGGAAAAATGCTCAGTATGCTTATCAAAAGCAACCGGGAGACAAAGCGGCTGGTCCGGCCCCTAAGGGTAAACGAAACGGTTTTGCGGGAACTGGAAGACAAGTACCGGATAGACCGGGACAAGCTAGCGGAAATTGGCCTTATTCCCCCTCCGGCGGCTCCGGAAGAGGCCCGGGCCGGTGTGGCATGAAAATACTGCTGGTTACCCGGGGGTCCCAGGGGGACATCTACCCCTATCTGGCGCTGGCTAAAGAACTGGAAAGCCGGGGGCATTGCGTAACCCTGACCCTGCCCAAGGCCTTTGAAGCCGCGGCCAGGGACTCGGGGGTGCATTTTCTTGTTCAGGCCTTTGACGATATTGAAGGCATGATGTCCAGCAATTCTTTAAGCACCAAAGATTTTCTCAACTGGACCCGGCGGGTTATCGTCAGCCAGTTTGAAGAACTTATTCCCCTGCTGGAGGAGCATGATATTCTGGTGGCGACCAATACGGAATTCGCCGCCCCCAGCGTGGCGGAATACTGCCGGAAGCCCCTGATTCGGACCACCTACGGCCCCTTTATTCCCAGCAAAGTTATCCCCCCTCCGGTGATGCCCTGGCCCAAACCCCACCCCGTATTCCGGCCCGCCCTGCTCTGGAAACTCCTTAACGCGGGCCTTAACCTGATGGTCCTCAAGACCTTGAACCGGCGCCGGAAGGAACTGGGGATGGAGGCGATTCGGGATCAGGCGGAACACGCGCCGGCCAATTCGGACAACTACTGTATGTACTCCCGGTACTTCGGCACCTACGATCCGGACTGGAAATACCAGTGGGAGATTGGGGGGTATTGTTTTAACGATTCTTTTGGTTATGACCGGGCGGCGTTGAAGGATTTTCAGGACTTTGTCCAAAAAGACCGCCGGCCCACCCTGTTTTTTACCCTGGGGAGCTGCAACACCCGGGAGCGGGACGCTTTCGCGGAACGGCTCTTTGATATTGTCTGCCGCCACGACCTGAAACTGGTGGTGGGCTGCGGATGGTGGGATGTGGGGGTCCATCTTGACCGGCGGGAAAACCTCTATCTTTTGGATACCGCCGTTCCCCATTCCCTCATCTTCCCTTTCTGCGACGGTATTATTCACCACGGCGGGGTGGGAACCTCCCACAGCGCCGCCCGTTCCGGCAGGCCCCAGATGATAGTCCCCCTCATCCTCGATCAATTTTACTGGGGGTACCGGATAAGGCAGCTCGGCATAGGTCCGGGGACGGCAAACATCAAGCGGACTTCGTACCGCCGCCTTGAATCGATGGTCCTGGACCTGGCGTCCAATGAATCGTACAAGAAGAACGCCGCGGCCCTGGGGGAACGGATTCACGGTGAACGCGGCCTGGAAGCTTTATGCGGACATATTGAAAGTTACGACACGGAGGCGGCCCGCCGGCTGGACGCATAGCAGGGCCGCTGCATTTACTTTTTTTTCAGTTTTTATAGCGCATTTTTTGCGGTCAGGCCGCAAAAAACCGGGCTTTTCGGGGCTCCGGCCACAGCCTGCGGCTGTGTCGCGCTTCGCGC
>JAIRND010000174.1 GCA_031258225.1 Treponema sp.
AACACCAGCCTGGCAATGGCGGTGGAGGTAAAACGGGAACTGGACAGGACAAGGGATGTGGACGAACACGTAAAACGGATGGAACTTATACGGCGGTACCCCCCGGCGGAAGTCGCGGGTAAAAAGATGTTAGGGGCGATGGCAGGCGGGGTTGTGAATGCCGATGTCCAGCGTTACGCCCATGAGAACGGTTTTTTTGTACTGGAACTAGCCGGCGAATCGGTCCATCTTGTCCCCTCGCCGGACGGATTTGTGCCGCGGCAGTGGTGATGCGCGGTATCACATGGGTTATATGACAAATGTCATAATTTATTCCCCCTGGGAACCCTTTCATCGTACAACGGTGTACAACGGCCCAAGCCGGGCGGGGGCCTTCAGGGGGAAACCATGGAACCGCGGACGTTGGTATTTTTTTTGCGGGAGTTCTTCTTTCCGGGCGGCTGCGGCCTTTGCGGTACGGCCCTGCTTGGGCCGGGGGAAGCCTGGCAGGGTCTCTGTGAACCGTGCCGGGAGAGCCTGGAAGCCGCGGGGGGAACGGAAACGCCGGGGCGGGAACGCTGCGGGCGCTGCGGCCGGCCCCTTATCTCCGAACAGGATCGCTGCCTTCCCTGCCGGGAACGGGACGATTGGAACTGTGAATCCATACGCGCACTGTACCCCTACACGGGGAAGTACCGGAAACTTCTGGCGGCCTACAAATTCGAAAAAAACCTGGGCCTGGGGAATTTTCTGGCCCGGCGTCTGGCCGGATGCTGCCGGGAATTTCCGGACTTCACGCTGGTCCCCGTACCACCGCGGCCCGGGAAGATCCGCAAAGCGGGCTGGGATCAGGTGGAGTACCTGGCCCGGCGCCTCAAGGACGAGGGCCTTCCGGTCCGGCGCTGCCTTAGACGGCTGTCCTCCCAAACCCAAAAGAAGCTGGATCGCCGGAACCGGCTAAAAAACCTGGAGGGCCGCTTCGTCCTTACCGGGACGGCGCCCCGCCGGGCCCTGCTCATCGACGACGTTATGACCACCGGGGCCACGCTGGAAGCCTGCGCCGCCGCCCTTAAAAAGGGAGGAGCGGAACAGGTCTGCGGGGCCTGCCTGTTTTACGATTAGCCTGCCCTGCGGCAAAGTGGGTTATTTTTGGCACGCATTGTATCAAACTGGAACACCCCTCCGTTGGCTCACTCTTTGAGTGAGCCGAGCATAATTCCTTTCATAAAATACCGCTGGAAGAAAGGGTAGGTGAACAATACCGGTAATGACGAAAAAATTATCATGGCGTATTTAAGCTGGGAGTAAGCAAGCTTGCGTTCTATCATTTCCCTTACCGCGTCGGCGCTCATAATCGTGTTGGGAGGCGTGGAATCTATCAACATGCGGCGGAGGTATATCTGCAAAGGCTGCCAGTTCAGGCTGGGCAAGTATACCATGGCGCTGAACCAACTGTTCCACACGCCGACCACGGTATACACCGCGATAACCGCCAGTATGGGCGTGGAAAGGGGCAGGTAGATCCGGGCGAATATTTGGAACACGCTGGCGCCGTCTATCCGGGCGGCCTCCCGCAGGGTTTCGGGAATCGTGCTGAGGTACGCTTTGGTGAGGATAATATTCCAGACGGAAAAACACGCGGGGATGATGAGGGCCAGGGGCGAATCGTACATGCCCAGTTTCATGATGAGCAGGAACGAGGGGATAAGGCCGCCTGAAAAAAACATGGTGATAAGCAGGTACATGTTGATGTATTTTCTCCCCATCAGGGACTTAAAGGTAAGGGGAAACGCTCCCAGAAAAGAGGTCGCCAGCATAAGAACCGTGGTGGCCGCGGCGTATAGTACGGTATTCCCGAAAGTCCTCCAGACTTCAGGGTTTCCGATCATAAGTTTGTAGGCGCTCAGGTCGAAGCCCTTGGGGACCGTGTACACCTGCATGGTCAGGGCGTACTGGGGGGCGCTGAGGGACAGGATAAGCACGTAATACATGGGGTACAGGGTGATGACCACTACCAGGGCCGCGAGGGCGTACATAATGGCCGTGGCGAGGCGGCTCCCTTCCCGGATTTTTTTCTGTTTTGCCATAATCAACTCCTACCAAAGCCCGTAATCGGTGAGTTTGTTGCTCACCCGGTTGGCCGTGTACGTGAGGGCGAAGGCGATGACCGACATAAAGAGGCCCACCGCCGCGGTATAACTGAATTCGCCCCCGACAATGCCCTGGCGGTACACGTAGGTGCCGATAACGTCTGCGGTTTCATAGGTCGCCGGGTGGTACAGCAGCAGGATAAGGTCCGAATTGGCCCCCAGGATGCCGCCGATAGCCATGATCAGGTTGATGGCGATTATCCGCTGGAGCCCCGGCAGGGTTATATGCAGGACCTGCTGGGAGCGGTTCGCCCCGTCGATCTTGGCCGATTCGTACAGTTGGGGATCAATCGAGGTGATGGTGGCGAAATAGAGGATACTGCCGAAACCGAAGCCTTTCCATACGTTGGTAACGGTGTAAATAGCGGGAAAGGACTGTTTGCTGATGAGGTAATTCATGGGGGGGAGGCCGAAAAAGGAAAGCATGGTGGTAATGAGGCCGTTGGTGTCGAGAAAGGTTATTACCATGCCCGCCACAACCACCGAGGAAATGAAATAAGGCAGGTAACTCGCTGTTTGGACAAATTTGCGGCAAGTCAGATTACGAACCTGATCCAGCAGCAGGGCGAACAAGATGGGCAGGGTAAACCCGAAGGCCAGGTTGAGGCCGCTCAGCACGAGGGTATTGCGCAGGATGCGGAAAAAATATTCGCTTTTGACAAAGCGGATAAAATGTTTAAGCCCTACCCAGATAACCCCCTTGCCGATAAAGGGGCTGCCGGGAATATAATCCTGAAAGGCGATAATAACCCCGTACATGGGGATATAACAAAAGACAAAGAGCAGAAGGAAAACCGGCAGCAGAAAAACAAACAACTGGAGGTTCTCGCGTATCCGGTTCCGCTCAAAGGCGCTCAACTTCGGGACGGCCTTTTTAAACGGCCCGCCGTGTTCCTGTTTCATACCATGGTTCCTCTTACAATCCGCGCGCCCCGGCGCCAACCCCGCCAGGGGCAGGGTTGGTGGTTTGGGCTACTTCGCCATCCGGTCTATCCGGGCCTGGCTGATGGAAATTAGGTCGTCCAGGCCCAGCCGTTTAAGATCGGCAATGTAGCCGTCCCAGCCGCTAAGGCTCTTTTCGCCCATGATAAGGGCGGCCAGGAGTTCAGAACTGTAGGTGTTCAGGTCCGTGGTAATGGCCGCGATGCGGTCTATTTCCCTGGCCGTGGGGAAGGCCTGAACCGACCCGGGGTTTTGGGAAATCTTGTATTTGCCCTGCATATAGTCCATTCCAAAGGCCCGGCGCTCGGGGTTCCCGCCAGCGTAGCCCAGTTCCTTAGCCACATTATCAACACTGTTGAATTCGGGCATCCAGTCGTAATCTTGCAGGCGGGTGAAAACTCCCCCCCAGCCGGTATATAAAGAAGCTTGGCTGGCGGCGCCGAGATCCTGGTCGAGTCCCACGTTATCGGCATTCGGCCTTAGCCGCTGACGGGACCCATCGGGGCTGACCGTGAAGGTGTAGCCTTCGATCCCCATTTCCGAAAGCACGGGGTATTCGGGGCTGAGCATAAAGTCAAGAACCTTGACCATTTTATCAACGTTTTTTGATCCCGAAGGGATGGAATAGAGTCCGCTCCCAAGAGATGTAGCCAACGCGCCATCGCTCCAGACCAGAGGGGGAGTATCCGGGTACGCCTGGATGACAAGAGGAACCAGGTGGGCCTTCGCCGCGCCCGCCGGGGTGTTAATCGTCGGTTCCGTCCAGGTTTCGGTCAGGTAACCCCTGTGAAATCCTACCCGGTTGGCGGAGGTGTACTCCGCAGTATTGGTCCCGGCGGCGGCAACCTGGATCAAGCCCGCCGTGTAGAGTTTGTTCATATAGGCGATATAGTCCCTGACGTGGGCCTGGTACCAGGGGGAAACCGCCCTGTTGTCCACCACCGCGACAATACCGCCGGCCCCAAGGCCGAACCATTCGCCAATACCGTTATCAAAACCGCTCAGGGAGTCGACAATAACTTCGTCCCTGACCCCGTTCCCGTTTATGTCCCGGGTCCGGAAGGCAACAAGGGCGTTGTAAAAATCGTCCAGGGTTTTCGGGATCCCAAGCCCCGCTTTGTCGAGCCAGTCCTTCCTGATAAAGCCGTGTACGATAGCGCCTAGATCGTAGCGCTTGCCCTGATAATTGAGATACGAAATTCCGGTCTGGGGTAGCCAGTACAGGTTCCCGTCCTCCAGGGAGTGCTGTTTTACCATCTTGCCCATATTGGGATCGCTTGAAAGCCGGGTTTTCGCCGGACCTTCCGAATATTGTTCCACCGCCTTGTTCAGGGGGAACAGCCGGTTCTGGCTGACCAGGGAAAGCCGGGTCCGCTCGTCCAGGCCTGTGGGGGCGATCCAGTCGTAGTCGTTGAGCCTGCCCGAAGCAAGCAGGGTCTGGAAGGCCGTGGCGATTTGGTCGCCCATAAGCAGGGTGTATTCAAACTTAAGCCCCTTTTTGGCAAGTTCCTGTTCCCACGCCTCGTAAAGGCGGCTGGGAACCGTTCCGTCGATCCAGTCGGAAAACCTGAGTACTCTTCCGCTCAGGTTGAATTCCCGGTTGACTCCCCAGGCCCTGAGGGTGGTAAGCCCGCCGGCAGAACCCTGACTCCCGGATTGGCCGCCGGCGGACAGGGACATGACGCCCGCTGCCAGACAAACCAACATCAACGCAAATCTTTTCATCTGTATCCTCCATAGAAAATATTTATACAGGCATATGCCCGTATTCACCGTTTTACGTCCCCCGGCGGCAGTTAATGCGTGGAGCATCATCCAAGTTCCAGGGTTACAAGCGACTTAGCCGGCAAAACCACCCTCAATACTGAACCGGACAAGGCGGCGCTGGTAAATTCCCCAAGGCTAACCTTGTTTCCGTCTTCAAATGTGTTGTGATCCTGGATACGTTCAGACGTTATGATTTTGCCTGAAACCGCAACCGAGGGGCTCAGGGTAACTCCCCGCAGTTCCACCTTCAGTTCCTGTTCACAGGTGGGATCGATGTTGGTTACCGAAAGGTGTATCCGGTTTTCATCGTCCATGGACGCACTGGCGCTGATGATGGGTATTGTACCGCCCTGACCGGCCATTTCGCTCTCCACATAAACCGGCAGTTTCACTGCGTCATGATGTACTTTATACATGTCGAAGGCGTGATACGTGGGGGTGAGGACCATCCTGGGCCCTTCGGTGAGGATTACGCTCTGGAGCACGTTGATGGTCTGGGAGATGTTCGCCATCCGCACCCGCTCGGCATAGTTGTTGAAAACATTGAAGTGAATTCCCGCCGCCAGGGCGTCCCGCAGGCTGTTCTGCTGATAGAGAAAACCGGGGTTGGTTCCAGGTTCCACATCGTACCACATCCCCCATTCGTCCACCACCAGGGCGACCTTGCGGTCCGGATCAAATTCGTCCATGACGGCGCCGTGTTTATGTACCCGTTCGGTGAAATGACAAATGTTCCCCAGCGTAATAAACCATTCCTTTTCGGAAAAATCCGTGGCCGAATTTCTTCCGGCACCGCCTGTGTTTTGATGCAGGGCCAAGCCGTTCATCTGCCCTCCGGCTTTTTCCATCAACACCCGGGTCCAATTATAGTCATCATTGCCAGGACCGCAGGCGATCTTATAGAGCCGGGAGTCCCCATAGTTCCGGGCATAAGAGGCGTAACGGCGGTAATTGTCGGCGTAGAACTCCGGTGTCATTTTACCATCTCCGCTGTTATAGTTTTCGTTGCCTATGCCCCAAAAACGTACCTTCCACGGCGCGGCGCGGCCGTTTTTTCTACGAAGATCCGCCATGGGGCTTACGCCGTCAAAGTTGCAGTACTCCACCCACTGGGACAGTTCCCGTACCGTACCGCTTCCCACATTGCCGCAGATATAGGGTTCGCAGCGCGGCAACCACATCGTTCCGTATTCCCCTGGTATTGGGAATGGAAGCCGCCGCTTCGGGATCGTTCCCCACCCAATACCCACCGTAAATACACCGCCCCAGGTGCTCGGAAAAATGTCCGTAAATGTACCGGCTGATTCTAACATCGCCGTCCTGGGTCTTAACTACGATTCTGTTCATGTACACGCTCCTTAAGCTGTTCCAAAAGTGAAATTTGAGAACGGATCTCTACAGGCATAGGCCCATATTCCATATAAGTTATCCCCAATGAAAGCCTCATTGGGGATAAAAGGGCACGGTTTTGGCTGTTTTTTGGAGCCGGGACGCCGCAGAGAGCATCCGACTGATATCCGTTACCGGAATTTAGAGATGTATGTGTGTGTG
>JAIRND010000180.1 GCA_031258225.1 Treponema sp.
AAGATCAGGAAAACTGAATATATCAGCGTTCCTCCGGGAACCGCGGGCGCCCCCGTGCCGGTAGACCCGGCCCTGGCGATTAACAGCCGCTTCGGCAAGCTGGGCAGCGCCGCGTCGAACTAGCGCCGTGTCGAACAGGAGATACCTATGTTCACCCTTGAATCCGATACATTGACCATTGGTTTTGATGAATCGTCCGGTTCTTTGGTTTCTCTTTATTCCAAAGTATCGCAATGGACGCTTCTTGACCGGCCCCGTCTCGGGCTGTCCTGGCGGTTTCTCCTCCCCCTTGAGGGGACCCTGGAGGGGAAGCGGAATAACAACGCCTGGGGGCATTTGCAGGAAAAGCCCGAATGTGTAAAAACCTCCGGCGGCGTTTCATTTAGCTGGAAGGGAATCACATCCGAATTCGGCGGGAAACACAAGATCACCGTTACCACTCTTTGTGAGATAAAAAACGAACAGGCGGTCTTTTCCATGACGATCGTCAACAACGACGCGGTGTATGTTGAAAATGTGTACTATCCCTACCTGGGCGACATCAGGCGGCCCAAGGGCGCCGGGAAATTCAGCCTGATAAACGGCGGCTACTGCGCTGTCAATGAAACATCCCTGTATCCCTCGTTTCCCAATACCCGCGGCTATTTCGGGGATGATTACCCGGTGATAATGACCGGAGCGGCTCCTTACACGGCGCCTATGTACCCCTTCGCGCTTCTGTCCGATGAAAAGGGAAACGGTATCTACCTGGGCATTGCCGAACGGCGCATAGAAGCCACCACCTGGATGGCGGAACTCCATCCCGGTTACGGGGAAAGCATGGGCGGCAAAGCGCCGGACACGGATGTCCTGGCCGGCAAAGAGGTGTTTACCCGCTTCGGACCGGTACATTTCCCCTATGTCGCGCCTGGCGCTTCCTTTGAATTGCTGCCCTTCGGTATGGAAGCCTACAGGGGAAACTGGAATACCGGCGTTTCCTGCTACACCAAACTAAGCAGGACCTGGAACAAAGATCCGGTGATGCCCGGATGGGCCAGGGATCCCCACGCATGGCTTCAACTCCACATAAACTCCCCGGAGGACGAACTGCGGATCAAATACCGGGATCTCCCCAAAGTAGGTGAGGACTGCGTTAAACACGGCATCAGGGCCATTCAGCTTGTGGGCTGGAACAACGGCGGCCAGGATCGCGGGAACCCGTACCACGACACGGACCCCCGGCTGGGAACATTTGAGGAACTAAAAGAAGCTATCGGGAAGATCCACGCCATGGGGGTAAAGGTTATCCTCTTTTCAAAATTCGTGTGGGCCGACCGGTCGCTGGAAAACTTTGAAAAGGACTTCCTGCCCCTGGCGATCAAGGACCCATACGGCGATTACTACATGCACCCAGGCTACCAGTACCAGACGGCAAGCCAGTGGATGGACATTAACACCCGGCGGCTCATCCCCATGTGTTTTATGAGCAAAGAGTATCTTGAGCTTTGTAAACGGGAATTCAAAAAACTGTTGGATCTCGGCGCGGCGGGGATGCTCTACGATGAGTGCCTCCACCACGGGCCGGCGCTCTGCTGTTTCGATATGTCCCACGGCCACCGCTACGGCGCGCCGGTCTACAGCGCCGATGAGGCATTGATCGATGCCTTTGCCGAAATAACCGCGGGCCGGGAATTCATGATCGCCGGGGAAGCGATCTATGATTTTCAGCACGATTACTACCATCTCTCCTATACCAGAACCTCCAACCCTTACCACAAACCGGTGTCCCGCTTTCTGCGGCCGCGGGGCGCGATTATGACCGCGGTTACCGGCTTTACCGACCGTAACATGATCAACCAGTGCCTCCTCAACCGTTACATCATCAGCTACGAGCCGTACAACTTCAAAGGTATGCCGTCGGATTTTCCCGAGGCTACCTCTTACGGCGCGAAGATGGACGCCCTGCGCGGGGACTTGCGGGAATATTTCTGGGACGGCGAATTCCGGGACAAGCTGGGCGGCGCGGTTACCGCCGCGGACGGTAAAGACTATACCGATTATGCGGTATTCACGGGAACCAACGGAAAGACCGGCATGGTAATCTGCAATTACGACGATACGCCGGTAAGGGTAAAACCATCGTTTGAAAAGGGTTCGCCCTCCCGCTTCCGTCTGGTTGACGAGGCATCGCCGCGGGATATTGAGGCGGGAAGCCTTACCATCCCCGGTAAATCGGCGGCGGCGGTGATATGACGCCCGCCAACGGAAGGATTGATCCCGCACTGAAACTGAACAACCGGGAGCGCATAATCCGCACGGTACTGTGTCAGGACGTGGATCGCCTGCCCCTGACCCTTTGGGGCCCCTGGGGTGAAACCATTGAGCGGTGGCGGCGGGAGGGGTATCCGGCGGGGGCGGTGGATTTTGGCGCTTATTTCGGCCTGGACGCGGGTTTTTCCCAGATCGCGGTCAATCTGGGTTACTATCCCGCCTTTGAACACAAGGTGCTGGAAGACCGCGGCGGAACAAAACTTATTCAGGACAGAAGCGGTTCTGTTCTGGAAATCATGGCGGGTCATTCCACCATACCAAAAATTGTCCGCCCCGCGGTCAGCGGCCGGGAGAGCTGGGAAAAGCTGAAAGAACGGCTCGACCCCCGTTCTCCCGAACGTTATCCTGATTGGCGGAAGGAAACAAGCCGTTTTGCGGCATCGGACGCGGCGGTTCAGATCGGCAGTTATCCCTACGGGCTTTTCGGCACCTTACGGGACATGATGGGCGTGGAAGAACTGCTGGTAAGTTTTTATGACCAGCCGGAACTTATTCAGGATATGATGGATTATCTTACCGGTTTCTGGATTGAAATATACGAAGAGGCCGCAAAGCATATCAGGATTGATCATATTCACATCTGGGAAGATATGTCCGGCAGACAGGGGCCTCTTATTTCGCCGGACATGTTCCGGGAGTTCATGACGCCGAATTATAAAAAGATCATCGCCTTCGCGAAGGACAGGAATATCCCCATTGTTTCTGTGGATACCGACGGGAACATGGACCTTATGATGACGCTTTTAAGCGAGGCCGGCATCAACCTGGTTATGCCCTTTGAGGTGCAGGCCGGCTGCGATGTAGCGGCGATAAAAAAACAGTATCCCCGCATCTGTCTCTTCGGCGGCATCGACAAACGGGCCTTAACGACAGATAGGGATGCAATTGACGCGGAGTTTGAGCGGCTGGATTCTCTTTTTCATCAGAGCGGGTATATACCCGGACTGGATCACCTGGTGCATCCGGAAATAAGCCTCGACAATTTCAAATATTTCGTGGAACAGCTTAAACGCAGGCTGGGCATTACGGCCGCGCGGCCGTTTAGTTGACGAAACCGCTCGTAATTCCTACAATGTGGAAACCTATGAACGGTATTTATCCGGCGTCGATTACGCCTTTTGACGGAGCGGGAGAATTTCAGGTGGACACGCTGAGCCGCCTGGTGGAACG
>JAIRND010000241.1 GCA_031258225.1 Treponema sp.
TTCCACCAGAATTTGCGGTTTTTCCAGATCTTCCACCCGCCAGCCCATCCCCAGCCGCAGGGGGTCCATTTCCGGCGCTATGGCCCGGACCTTTTGACTCTCCAGCATCGTAAGCCTCCATCGTAAGCCTCCATAGAGAAGATACCGTACATCAACCGGGGTCTTCCATACGGGGCAGAACAAATTCATGGTAGTTATCCCGGTTGATAACCTGGTAAGACGCCTGGGGATAGGCTTTGGAAAAAGCCGGGGGGATTCGGGGTTCCTTGTTTCCCCACTTAAACTCAAAGGCGGAAACCGCAGCGCCGGATTCTTCTACCAGATCGATTTCCTGCTGATCATAGGTACGCCAAAAATAAAAATTTTTGGTTTCGCCTGAGTTGTAACTGTTTTTGATCCGCTCATTTATGAGGTAATTTTCCCAAAGCGCCCCCGTGTCCTGACGCAGGGCCGGCAGCTTAAAATTGCCGATAAGGGCGTTACGGATGCCGGTATCGCAGAAATACCATTTTCCGGCTTTGACAACTTCTTTCCGGAGATTCCGCGCGTAGGCCCCCAGGCGGAACACCACAAATACTTTGGACAGGATGTCCAGGTACTTTTCCACAGTGTTTTTACTCAGCCCCAACTGTCTGCCCAATTCATCACAGGAAACCTCATCGCCGGTCTGAAAGGCGATAAGCCGGCAAAGATTTTGCAGTTTGGACGGATTTTTAAGCCCGTCAAGGGCAAGGATATCTTTGAAAAGATAGGCGTTGACAATTTCCCTAAGGTACTCCTCCCGTTGTCCTGAGTTTTCCATAAGGGCCACTTCCGGGTAGGAACCGTAAACAAGCCGGGTTTCCAGGTTGCGCCGGGTTTCCAGCGGGGTCTCCAGGGCGGCCAGTTCCGTCTGCGCAAAGGGTGTAAGCCGGAATTGAAAACTCCGCCCCACCAGGGGTTCCCCGGTTTTGTTGTACAGGTCAAACGATGAAGAACCGCTGGCAATGACCGCCAAACCGGGAATCTCGTCCACCATGAGCTTAATTTTCCATCCAACATCCGGGATGGCCTGGGCCTCATCCAGAACCAGGAGGCTGATCCCATCCAAAATTCGGCGGTAGTTGGCGATTGACGCGTGTTCCAGCAGGGCCTGGGCGTCGTAATCTTCCCCGTTTAACATGAGGGACCTGCCCTGCCATTGCCCTGCTATCTGGCTGATGAGGATGGTCTTGCCCACCCGCCGGGCCCCGAAGATCAGCGCCGCCTTCCCCGGTTTAAGGTGCGCCAGAACCCTGGCGGTAAGGGCCCGTGGTATACGGCTCTTGTCCGGTATCATACCCCGATCTTAACCCGAAAATGGAAAAATCGTCAACTGAAATACAAAATTTATAGAAAAATCGTCAATTGATCCCCGGAAAAGCGGTGATATGCGGGCAGGTACAACCCATGGGTACCAGGGCTACCCCGTGTAATCTGCCGGCAGGGTTCACGAGATAAGGACTCCCGCCCAGTACCGCCGGTGAAGTTTCAACGCCCGTCCGGACTGTTGTTTTTACCCAGCTTTTACGGGTACCCAAGAGAAACCTGACATTCCCCCTGCTTACTATAGGGAAAACCCCGGACGGGAAACTACGGCGTAATATTAAAAAATAGGTATAAGTCCGGGGTTTTTAAAAAATTTTTATCCTTATGGAGGCAGCGTATGAAGAATTTCTTCAAGTTCGGTAACGCCCTGGCGGCACTGGTTTTTCTTACCCTTTCGGTTCCCGGGATTTGGGCGAGGGGTGCGTCCAACGCATCGGCGCCCCTGGTGCTTTACCAACTCAGGCGGAGATCAGCGGGCCGATTGGCTTGTCGAGAAATCAAAATCCGCGGGTTTTGACATTCAGGTAATGAATATGGGCAGCGGGGATCTGATAAACCGTATAATTGCCGAAAAAAATAATCCTGTGGCGGATATGGTTTTTGGACCAAACGCGGTTGATTTTGGCAAACTTGTCAAAGCCGATGTACTCTACAAATTTTCGTCGTCCCTCCAAAAGGTGTTCCCTATGTATGGGAAGGAATCGGCATCATAAAGCGGGGGAAAAACGAAGCCCGGGCCAAGCAGTGGGTTGACTGGATCGGCAGTACCGAAATACAAAATGAATGGTCGGCCCGTTTCGGTCATATTCCCACGAATAGAGATACCCACAGTACCCTTACCCAAGACCTCCGGGAATCCCTGGCAAGGTGCCATCCCCAGAGCATCGACTGGGCGCTGGTCGCGGAGAATCTTGATAAGTGGATGGAGAAGATCCAGCTTGAGTTTGTAAGATAAGAGGGCAGCCGGGCCGCGGGAAGGTGCTTCCGTGATCGAGTTCAGGGATATTTGCGTCAGGTACGGTGATTTCACCGCCATAGACGGACTAAACCTCAGCGTCAACAAAGGGGAGTTTTTTACCTTCCTGGGACCTTCGGGCTGCGGTAAAACGACCATCCTCCGTGCGCTGGTGGGTTTTATCAGTCCGGCGGGCGGGGTCATCGAAGTAAACGGCAAGGACATTACCGGAGTACCGGTGGAAAAACGGAAAATAGGCATCGTGTTTCAAAGTTACGCCCTGTTCCCGTCTATGAATGTGTTTGAAAATATCGCTTTTGGCATGAGGGTCATCAAGCTGGACAAGCAAACCATCACAGAAAAAGTACGGGCGGTGGCGAAGAAGACAGAACTCAACGACAGCCAGCTTTTACGGAACGTGTCGGAACTTTCAGGGGGACAGCAACAGCGGGTGGCCCTTGCCAGAGCCATGGTAATGGAACCGGAAATCCTCTGCCTGGACGAACCTCTTTCCAATCTGGACGCGAGACTCCGGGTGGGACTGCGGGGAGAATTGAAACGGCTCCAGCGGGACCTGGGAATCACAACCCTCTATGTGACCCACGATCAGGAGGAGGCCCTTACCCTTTCGGATCGAATTGCCGTTTTTAAACGGGGAAAGATTGAACAGGTGGGGACCCCGGACGAGATATATAACCATTCAACAACTGAATTTGTCTGCGATTTTATCGGTGACATTAATCGTCTGCCTCCGGGTTTGGTGGAAAGGGCGGCGGTCCGGAGCGGTAAAAAAATAGAAAATGGCAGACAGGGCTTTATCAGAGTTGAACGTTTGAGCATTACACCTTCCCCCAGATGCGGCGTTTCTTTTTCCGGGACCGTGACCGACCGGGAATATTACGGCCTTTATATTAACTTTGAAAAGATGGGGCATTATGTTTCTATCTCCAAGGTAAAATCGAAGATGATAAAAATTAAAATAAGTAATCCTATGGTCAATTGTCTTGCCCACGGAACGGCCTATTTTTTGTTCCTCATCTATAGTATCCCGATAGCTTTGGTGATCCTCTTCTCATTCTCTAATTCCCTTTCGATATTGGCCGGGACCCTTAAGGCCGGGGACCTTACCCTGGTTAATTATGTGGAGTTTTTTATGTCCCCCAATGCTTTTAGGCCCTTTATGGTAAGCGTTAGTTATTCCGCTTGCGCCGCGGTTCTGGTTGCTGTCCTTGTTACCGTGGTTTCCCGGATTCTGCATAAAGGGGACAGCAGGCTTTCGCCCCTGTTTGAGTATGGCATGCTTATCCCTTTACCGTGCCCCTGGGGCCGGTTATTAAAGCAACCAGTGAAGAAACCGCCAGCCTTAACGCTCTTGCCATGTCCTTTGTCTACGCGGTACTGCTTATGGCGCTTTCGTCGGCTACACTTTTTCTTGTATATGGGAAAACTCCCCAAAGTAACCGTACCCGGCCTTAACGCATACCGGGTTCAACTGTTCAGGACCAGGCGCCCCGCGAATGTATCGACCAGTAGACAAATGGGTGATACACTAATGGCATCTATGAAACACGATAGCGGCCTGTTTTTTGTGCTTGCGCTGTCCTTCTATTACGGTTCCTGCGCCGGCGTTCCCTCCGGGGAGCCTTGTGATATTCCGGGGGATTTCGCGGGGCTTATCCATACGGGGTACTCGGACGACCTGGATACGGAATATGCCCTGCTTGAGGAAATGGGCGTGGTTTGGGTACACCGGGATTTCAGTTGGAGCGGCATAGAGCCGGCGGACGGCGATTGGCGCTACGAGGATTTTGATCGCTATGTAAGCCGCGCCAACATCGAGGGGAAAAAAATTCTGGGGATGCTTCTCTATGACGTGGGCTGGATTCATGACGGGACGTATGCCGATGACAGGTTTAATGACGGCAGATCCCACGACTATGTTTCGGCGTCGGAGATCCCCCTGTACTGCGATTATGTCAGGGAAACGGTACAACGCTACAACGGAAACCACGGTTATGGCACGGTTGACGCCTGGGCGATCTGGAACGAACCAAATCTAAAGCAGTTCTGGCAGGGTACGAAAGAAGAATTTTTCGCCCTTACCAGGGAGGCGGTCAGGACCATCCGTGAACTTGACGAGGCGGAAGGGACCACAACGACGGTTATCGGCGGCGTTTTAAGCGACATGGAACTTGTGTTTGGAAACACCTCCTGGGTTAAGGGACTGTTTGAATCCCGCGCGATGGACGGAACGGACGGGATTGCCTTTCATCCGTATCACATGAGCGCCCAGGCCACGGGGCGTATTTTCAACAGGTTCAAGGGTCTGGTAAGCCCCTACGGTTTTGCCGATAAAATCTGGGTAAACGAAGTCGGCTTTCCCACACGGGGTCTCTCCCCCACAAAAGTAGCAGAATCGAGGATGAGCGAAACGGTGGCCAAAACCATTACCCTTCTTGCCGCGGGGGGCGCCCGGAATTTTTTCTGGTATCAGATATTCGACGGCGATTCCTTCGGGCTGGTGGATAGAAGCACCCTGCCCTGGCGAAAAAAGGGAGGGTACTGGGCCTACGTCCTGTGCGCGAACAACCTGGCCGGCAAGGTCTTCCGGACCGGCGCGTATCAAAATTTAACCGCGCCTTCCAAAACGCGGAATTTTTATTTTGAAGGGGACAATGGCAGCCGGGTTTTGATCGTGTGGAACGAAAGCGGCCTTTTCAGGAAGACTATCAGCGTTAATCTTCCCGGCGTGAACCACAAACGCTGGAACCTGGTTACCGGTACTTCCGAGAGCATAAACGTTAGCAACGGCGCATATACCGCCACGCTTTACGCTTCCGGCGGGAAGGACCCCCTGACAAAACCCAGCCTGCTTTTCCTTACCTGGAACGAGTAGTACCACCGGGTACCGG
>JAIRND010000023.1 GCA_031258225.1 Treponema sp.
ACGCACTTTGCATTTGCTCCCGGTGCGAAACTATGTTTCGCCTTGTACCAAAACGGTGCGCAAAATGCCTGTTTTAAGGTAGTCTGTCCATAATGTGTCTACATTATGGACAGACTCTAATTAGTACGCAGTCATCATTCAACCTGTGATGACTGCAAATTTGGTGCCTGGCACCGCCCGGCAGTAGAGCCAGTAGAGGGCGCTGGAAAGCCGGTTAAGGGCCAGGGGCAGGTCTTCCCGCCGGGGAGGGGCAGCCTCTCCGGCGGCCTCCCCGGCCAGGGGGCCGCCGGCCGCGCCTCCAAAAACCCGCACGGCGCACAGTTCCACTTCCCGGATATGGGCGCGCAGCGTGTTAAGGCGGGCCGCCAGGGGGCCCTGGCGGTAATCCGGCAGCGGATGACCGGCAAGGCCGAAGGCTCCCGCCACATCGTGACTCTGGCGGTGCAGTTCTTCTGTCGAAAGGCCAAACAACCAGGGCTTGGCAAAGGGAGTCTCCCTTACCTCCGCCGCCATGATCTCCCGCAGGTAGTCCAGCACCTCCCCCAGGGCGCCGCGGTAATACTGTTCGCCAAGGGAATCGGCAAGGACCTGGGCCTCAATGGTTTCCGACTCAAGGGAATCGATAAGGCCCCGGAAGCGTATCCGCCCGTCGGCTTTGGAGACCATGCGGTCTCCGGAAAGACTGGTCATCATCGGGGACCTCCTACATGACCTTGAGGGAGCCAATCTCGTTAATTATCGACTCTCCCGATTCCCGCAGACTCGAAGATTCGTCCTTTACCCTGGAGACAAGTTTATTGATCTCCTGGAGGGAATTCATCACCTGGGCACTGCCGGTGGCCTGATCTTCCATAGTCCCCTTGATACGTATCTCCTCGTTTTTCACCAGGTTTATCAGCTCAACAATGGTGTCAAACTGGTTTGCCGCCTGGGCGGAGGACTCCTTGGAGTTGTTGATAAGGGTCTTAATGTTCTTCAGGCTGTTTTGAATCTCCACCGCCTGCCTGCCCGAATTGTCCGCCAGCTTCCGTATTTCACCGGCCACCACCGCAAACCCCTTGCCTACCGCATCCCCCGCGTGGGCGGCCTCAATAGCGGCGTTCATCCCCAGGATGCTGGTCTGGTCCGCAATGTCCCCAATAACGCTGCAGGCATCGATCAGCTCATCCGCCTGAGTGGAAACATCGTCGATCAGTTCGGTAATCCGGTGGAAACGGGTCTTGCCGTCCTGGGAGGAATCGTTCAGTTTGAGTACCGTCTCGGCGTTCTTTTCCAGGGTGGAATGGATACTCCGGGTTCCCACTACCATTTGCTCGATCTGGGAGGTAGATGAAAATACATAGTTGGCGGTCTCGGAGATAGTCACCGAAAGAGAGTTGATCCCGGCCAGGTTCTTGTGCAGTTC
Organism: Treponema sp.; assembly: GCA_031258225.1. Lineage (GTDB taxonomy): Bacteria > Spirochaetota > Spirochaetia > Treponematales > Breznakiellaceae > JAISFT01. The sequence goes on from JAIRND010000023.1 coordinate 1,406, forward strand.
CCCCAGGGTATGATCATAAACCGCGTTAAGCCTCTGCCGGGTCTCGTCTTCGTTCCGCTCGGCGGAGATTGCCTCCATGTAGTGAACACAGTTTTCCGGTTTATTAAGACCGTTGAAGATCGCCACCGCCATCTGTTCACAGCTCCGGTAACCGCAGGCCCCGCAGTTGAGTATGTGGCTGGCATTGGTCTTGTGCAGTCTAACGTATATCTCGTCTACCTGCTGCCGGTTGGGCTCATGAACCATGCTCTTAAAGATGGCAGAACGATCCACATAGCCGCGCTTGTAAAGGTCGGGCGCCCAATACCTGTTCAGGGTCTCCTCAAGTTTTTTCTTGCCCAGGCGCTGCCTGAGGCGGCCGCCCTTCTGGTACTTTGCCCGCGCCGCCTTTTGGCGTCTCTCCACAAGAAACTCCACATCGTCCAGGTGTTTGCTGCGGTTCCGGGTCCCCGGCCCGCCGTTACAGCCCATGCTGCAGTTAAGGCAGTCAATCAGTTGATAAACCGGGGCGTTCCCCTCCTTGATGGCATGGGAAAGGTGGGCAAAATAGTGGTATACCTCGTTGACCCCTTCGATCTTGCGGGTACGGCTCATCACATCCTGGTCGTAACGCTGTACGGTCCGCATAAGCCCGCCGGGGGAAGAAAACAGCACCGCCCGCTCCGCGGGGGGATTGTCGTATTCCACTTCAGGATACCGGGCCACATCAATACCCTGGGCATCCATGTAATCTTCCAGAGAGCGGAACGTTACGTTGTAGTCTCCCAGCTTACAGGCGTCGAATTCCCGCCGTTTGGAATAGCAGGGGGAAATGACAGCAATCTTGTGGTTTTTATATTCGGCGTAGAAGCGGCGGATCATCTTCATGGTGTGCATCATTGGACTGTCCGCGGGGGCCAGATAGGGGATCAGCTCCGGCCGGTACATTTCGATAAAGGACACCAGGGTAGGACAGGGCTGGGCGATCACGGTTTTGGGCTTGGCCTTTTTCATGTACTCAATGTAGGATTTGACCGTAAGTTCCGCCCCCAGGCTGACATCGAATACCGCCTTTACCCCCAGTGATTTAAGGTACCCGTTCAGGTTAAGGTACATACCCTTAAAACTGGCCGCCGACGCGGGGGCCACAATGGCAATCATGGGGACGCCCTTTTTAAGGTCCGCCATAAAGAGGTCGAAATCGTCAAGCCCAATCCGCGCGCCATGCGTACAGGCGATAATACACTCACCACAGCCAACGCACAGGTCGCTGTGGTGATCCACGATTTTTCCGGACCCATCGTTGCACATCTTGGCGGGGCACACCGCGATACAGCGGTGGCAATTCACACATTTGTCCTCTAAGACTTTGATAATAGGACGAAGAGCAAGGTTCGTATCCATAACATATAATGATACAATAAATTCACGCTAACCACAAGGCTAGTATGCAGCCCGTTACGCTTGTAGCGGCCCAAGGTCCTCATAGTTCTCCAGAAGTTCGATGAAACACTTCAAGTCCTGCCGCCCGTCCAGATAGGCGTACTCACCGCCGCCATTCCCGTACTTTCCCCGTTGTACACAGGTCAGACCAAAGAACTCACAGGCCCTGATCTTTTCGTTCATCCGTTTGACGCCAAAGGCAATGTGGTGCAGCCCTTCGCCGTACTGATCCAGAAAATCCCGCCAGCAGCTTTTTACCTCATTGGGCTGGATCAGTTCCAGTTGCAGCCCCGGACCAATATCAAAAAAAGCCATAAGGCAGTTCGCGTCCGGGGAGGGTTTGCCGTATACCATCGTGCCGGTTACCTCGTAGTTTCCCCCGTCAATCGTGGCGGGCGGTTCCTTCCCCAAAAATTCGGCGAATTTTCCCTTGGTTTTCTCAATGTCCCGAACCACCAGGGCAACCTGGGTAACAACGTTTGTTTCGATAACTCCTGCCATATATAACCTCATAAGGAGTATGGGGCTTTTTGCCAGTGGGTTCAATGGCCCGGTAATATCGTATAGCTGAATTTCGCGGTGGCAACGGGGCTTATGGGGCTCCCATTGTCTGTCCCCGCGCCGGATTCCACGATGAGCCCCCGGCCGATTGCCGCATCTGATATCCTGTCGCCGCCCGCCGCCGATCCAAGCGTAAATGGCTGATCGTAAGCCGCTACCAGGATATACTCCTCCCCAAATGGGGCGCCCATCCTGAAGCGGGTATTGTCCGGTATGCGCCGGGTTTCCCCCGCCCGGATAAAATTGTTGTCCCGGCGGTCCGTAGGATAGATAACCTGGGCGGTTCCGTTTACATCCACATGCACAATGCGAAAATAGCAGTCCCGCTCGGCATAGATACGCATGATCATGTATTCACCTTCGTAGTAAATCCCGTCAAGGTCGTCGGGACTTACGGTAAAAGTAAAACGATTGTTCCTTCCCGCGTAGGGATCAACCGCCTGCTGTTTTGCCTCGAACTCCGCCTGGCTTATTATCCCCGTGTCTTTTTCGGGAAGCAGAGAAAGTTTCCGGCGTTCAAGTTCCCCGGCGGGTATAACAAAACCGGCGGACCCCAAAACAACCCTGTTTTCCCCGGTCGAAACAAGCTGTAACGAAACTTCCGCATCCTGGTCCACGGGCGAAAAATTCCCCATGACCACCGCCTGGATTGGACTGTCCCGGACCGGCGTTTCCACCGTAAGCCCCCTGGTGGCTACCGCAAATTCGGCGCTTTCACTGTCGCTTGCCACCAGAAACCTGCCCTGCTGTCTGTGGGCGCTGGCGCTTATCCCGTTTTTAAGATATGCGGAAAGGCTGGAAACCGTCTGGGTACCGGTATAGCTGATCCTGCCGACCGCTATGGTAAGCCTTGTATCCAAGCCCCGGGCCATATCGGTAACCGCACGGCTAATCTGATCATCCAGCGAAGTCCTTAGCAGGGAGCTAAGCCGGTTGTCCGGTTTTACCGTATGCGCCCGCTGGCTGCTGGAAGCCGTTTCAATATCCGTGGCGTAGATTACCAGCCGGTATTCATCGCCCAGGGAGGTCAACTGTCCGTACAAGATATACTGCGCTCCGTATTGCCGGCCAATGGAACGGGCCGATTCATCGTTCACCTGACCGGACATTTGGTAGTTCATTTCGGTACGTATACGTTCCAGGTTCCGGCGATCCACCATGACGAATTTTCCCGAATGTTCAAAACGGCCCCACAGTTCTTCAAAGATATAATCCGACAGGCCGCCGCTTGCCGTCTCGAATGAAACGATAGCCAGCGTAACCCCCCGGGGCAGCCGTTCTATGAAGTAGGATGAGGAATCGTCAATGGCCCCGTCCAGGGTTAGGCTGTTTGGGGAGTACGAAGCGGAGATCCCTTCGTCCGCCGTTGGCACAGGCGCTGGCATAGGCCCTGGCGCGGGTGTTAGTACGGGCGCCGGGGAGGGAACCGGGGCAGGAACCGGACTTTCCCGGAAAACCGGGCTTGACGAAGCGCAGGTAGAGAGCAATACCACAAAAACACCAACGACCGCCGCATACTGGTTAACAATTTTCATAATTCAATCCTCCTGGAATATAACCTCATAAGCCTCTATAGGCTTTTGATAACCCTTTACGAGAACTTCCCGTTTCCCGCTAAACGTAAAATCGTCCCCGGTCCTGTTCCGCGCCACACCCTGTACCGCGGCCCGCACTGCGGCCCGCACTGCGGAAGTTACCAAAATACCCCCCGCCGGGGCGCCGGATTCCATGCGCTGGGCCAGGTTTACCGCCGCGCCGATAACCGTGTATTCTATCCGGGTCCGGCTTCCCAGGTTGCCCACAATAACCCGGCCTCTGTTTATCCCCATGCGTACTTTTAGATCGATGTTCGCACGGGTTTTCCACAACTCCGCCAGTTCCCGAATCTTTCGCTGCATGGCAACAGCGGCGTTGACGCAGCGCCAGGCGTGGTCGGCCATGTCGAAGGGATCCCCAAAAAAAGCGAGGATCCCGTCCCCCATGAATTTATCCACCGTGCCCCCATGCTCAAAAACAATAGCCGCCATAGTTTCCAAATAATCGCTTAAAAAACCGTGGACCAGGCCGGGCTCCTTATCAGAGCTCCATGTGGTAAAACCGGAAATATCAGAAAAAAGTATGGTTAATTCTTTGTAAGCCGGAACCAGTTCGGTTTTTCCTTCCGCCACAATCCGCTGCGCCAAAGAACGGGGAAAGTAACGGCTTAGGGCGGTTTTAAGGAGAAGCTGTTCCCGGTAGCGGCGGAAAAGACGGACAATAAAGCCGCTTAACCAGAAAAGGAATATGCCCGTTGCGGCGGTTCCGTACCACGGAACGATGCGTAACAAAAACCAGGCCGCCAGGGTCCATGCCGAAAAGAGTGTAGAAAGCAAAAGAAAACCTGCCGAAAAAAACGCATCATTTTTTAAGACGGACAAAAGAACTGAAAGAATGACAACAAGGCACAATACCATAATTTTTGCCCCGCTTATCAAATCACCGTAAAAATACTCATCCAGCATACCGGAGATAAGGGCCGTGTGGATCCCCGAAAGGGGATAAACCGTGGCAAAGGGCGCAATGCCAAAGTCGCGTTTTGCCGTGGTGGTGTCCGCCGCCATAACAATACTGCCTGAAAGTTCCGGCGCAAGGACGGTGTAAAGTTCCTGGTCCCCCGCGGCGCGGATCACCCGGTCAAAGGAAACACGGTACCGGTTAGCATCCCAGCTTTCGGTATAGGGGATGATAAGGGAGGCGGACTTGTCCACGGGGACACGGATCGCTTCGTCCCCGCCCAAGGGAAGAATTAACGCTTTACCGGGATAGAACTCAATATTATCCGGGTTGATGTTCAACTCCTGAACTACCATCGCCAGGGAGACAGCGGGAATTACCCCGTCTTCCCAGCGGTAGAGGAGGGGCGTCCGCCGGTATACGCCGTCAGAATCGTTTGAAACCGCGATGTGTCCAAGTTGACTTGCCGCGGAAGAAATATCGTAGTTGGACATAAAAAAGGTCCGCGCCCTGGGGATAGTACCGTTACCATATTCCTTGATATGCCAGACATGACGGGAAAGCAGTTCCCGTTCCCGGCTGCCCAGGCGGTCGTATGCAAAGTTGCCGTATTTTTCCTCTACCGGAACCAGGGCAAAGATGCTGCCCTTCCGCGCGGCCGCGGCAAAATCGCCGTCCGCGGAGGAACGGGAGGGGAACACAAAATCAAAGGCGATTTTCGCGTTCAGGGAATTGAGGACGGAAAGAAGATCGACAAAGGGCCGCCGGGTATCCAGGGCTTCTCCCAATGCCGCCTCCGCAGAATCGTTGAGGTCCACATGGATAATCCGGGGGTTAAGGGGCCGGGGAAACAGGCGTATTTTATAGGTAAGAAGCAGATCGTAGAGCGCCCGGTCTATACCGGCGCATAAACCTGAAGCAAAAAAGAAGAATAGGATGATCAGGCTTAAGGCGGCGGTAAAAAACGCCGGACAACGCTGTCTAATGCTCAAGGGTAAGGATTTTAACATAGGTATGGGTTCCTGAAAAAAGAAGGCCACCGGTATTTCCGGCAGTGTCATCGGTTCCCCGGACAGAGCCCCCCATTGCAAGGGGTTGTTCGGGGGTTTCCCCCAGGAGGGAACTATCCCGCCTTAGGCCGTACACCTGATTCAACAGTTCCTGCCCCGCCCGCGCCGAATTGGGATTTGCCCGCAGGGTAGTAACGGCCTGGGATAGGCCGGATCTTTCCCGTGAACTGACCACGAAAAAGATAGTTTCGCTTCCTGCGGGAGGGGTAATCCGTATAGGCCCCAGATTGAGCGTTTCCCCGTTTCGTACCGGGTTACTGTACAGTACCGCTACGGCATTTTCCGAATCCCGGGCGATAACATACACAAAACAATCGGCCCTGCTTTTTAGTATAAATGTGATACGATCCCCCGTTGTTAGTTCTACCGGCCTTTCCAGCGATATGGCGATAAGTTCCCGCTGGTTCGACAGGGAAAGGGTCCAGTCAAAGGATCCTTCCCCCGTCTGGCCGGACAATCGCGTTACGGCAAGGAACAGAAGGAAAAGCCGGATTTGCTTCATACCCATTCTCCTCTTTACCTTGTTATCGCTATGTCAAAATCACCAAAACCCCAGGAATACTGTACCGGCCTCTGCGGATACTGGTGCTGCCGGGTCAGTTCCGATACCTCGTTCATCACATACCCGCTTAACTGTGTTACCCCAATGTTGTTCCCCGTACTAAGCGCCGCCCGGCCCCCCAAGCCCCGGATGATGCTGTAGGTAAATACCCCGTGCCGGTCCCACTGAATGTCGCGCGGGTCATCCTCGTAGGAAGGTTTACTCCCCTCGCTGGAGGACAGCATAAATGCGTTGCTCCGCCGTAACGAATACATCAGCCGCGCCGTGTCCATGCCCCCGGACTGACAGGCGTCGATAAATATAAGCCGCCTGCCGGAGCCGTTCAGCACGGAATACAGGGCCTCGTTACTTATGGCCCGCTCCGGGTCTATGGTTGTACCGTTTTCGATACGGGCGTCCCGGGGCAGAAAGTAAAAACGCCCGCCGTCGCTTAATCCGTGGCCCGCAAGGAACAGCAGCACTACATCCCGCTGCCCCGCCTGTTCCAGAAACCTTAACCCCTCCCGGATATTCGCCGCCGTGGGGGTACGGGCCTCGTCATCGGCGATAAGGAGGCTTTGCACGCGGGCGTAACGTTTCCCCTCCTGGGCCTTGAACGACGCGATAAGTTCCCGGGCGTCCCGGGCGCAGAAGTTCAGGTTTCCCAGGGGGCGGTAGTCCCCCAGCTTAAGGGCGGTAGTTCCGGCGTTGTC
>JAIRND010000143.1 GCA_031258225.1 Treponema sp.
ATTACCCCCAGGTTACGGCGTTCCTCCTCCGCGCGGGGAAACCGTTCCGCCAGGGACATGGGGTGGCAGTGGGCGTCGGTCACGATTGTAATTGTGATTTTAGGAGACGGGTACGTCAACCGGGCGTGGGCGTTGCCGGCCTGCCGCTCCCCAGATGAGATTAATGTTAGAGGAGTTCAACAGATCGTTATACAGACGTAAACGCCGCTGGCCCTTCACGCTCGATATTGATATTTTACCGGGCACGGAATAGGCTGGTAGGGGAGAAGGACAACCTATGGCACAAACAAAGGCGCGCGCGCCGGTAACAGACCTGGAGAGCCTGGCACAGGCCCTGAACGATATACGGAAAGCCCAGGAGGAATACGGAACCTTTTCCCAGGAACAGGTGGACTCGATCTTTTTTGCCGCCGCCCGCGCGGCAAACCAGGCCCGGATTCCCCTGGCGAAACTGGCGGTGGAAGAAACCGGCATGGGGGTGGTGGAAGACAAGGTTATCAAAAACCACTATGCCGCGGAGTACATCTACAACGCCTACAAGGATACCAAAACCTGCGGGATCATCGGAGAGGATCCGGTTTTTGGGATCAAAAAAATCGCGGAACCCCTGGGCGTGGTAGCGGCGGTCATCCCCACTACCAACCCGACCTCCACGGCGATCTTCAAATGCCTCCTGTGCCTTAAAACCCGGAACGGGATCATCATTTCCCCCCACCCGCGCGCCAAAAACTGCACCAACGAGGCGGCGCGAATCGTCCTCAGGGCGGCGGTGGACGCGGGGGCCCCGGCGGGTCTTATCGGCTGGATCGACGAACCCGGCCTGGAACTGACCAACCTGGTTATGAGGGAGGCGGACATTATCCTTGCCACCGGCGGGCCCGGCATGGTCAAGGCCGCCTACTCTTCCGGCAAACCCGCCATCGGGGTGGGATCCGGGAATGTCCCGGCCATTATCGATTCCAGCGCCGACATCAGGCTGGCGGTAAGTTCCATCATCCTCTCCAAGACCTTTGACAACGGCATGATCTGCGCCAGCGAGCAGTCGGTCATAGTCCCGGACGATATTTACGACCGGGTAAAGCTGGAATTCGCCTACCGGGGCTGCCGTTTCCTTGATCCTGATGAAACAGAAAAATTGCGGAAAACCATCCTGGTGAACGGCGCGCTGAACGCCAAAATCGTGGGACAAAGCGCCGTAACAATCGCGGCCCTGGCGGGAATAACGGTTCCCGAAACGACAAAGATCCTGATCGGCGAGGTAAGCGGCGTGGACCCCAGCGAGGAATTTGCCCACGAAAAACTTTCCCCCGTACTGGCCATGTACAGGGCCGCCGGCTGGAGTGACGCGCTGGACAAGGCGGAACCCCTTATCCGGGACGGGGGCTACGGTCATACCGCCAGCGTGTACCTGGATACGGTATCAGGAAAGGACAAGCTGGAAGAATTTTCCCTGAGGATGAAGACCTGCCGTATTGTGGTAAACACCCCCTCCTCCCACGGGGGAATCGGGGACATCTTCAACTTCAAACTTGCCCCCTCCCTTACGCTGGGCTGCGGTTCCTGGGGGGGCAACTCCGTCTCCGAAAACGTCGGGGTTAAGCAGCTCCTCAACATTAAAACTGTGGCGGAAAGGAGGGAGAATATGCTCTGGTTCCGCTCGCCGGAAAAAATATACATGAAAAGGGGCTGCCTGCCGGTTGCCCTGGACGAATTAACAACCGTCATGGGTAAAAAACGGGCCTTTATCGTAACCGACAGGTTCCTCTACCAAAACGGCCACACCAAAACGCTTACGCGAAAACTTGAGGAACTGGGGATCATCCACGAAACCTTTTTTGACGTGGAGCCCGATCCAACCCTGGCATGCGCCGCCCAGGGAGCCGCCCGCATGAACCTGTTCCAGCCCGATACGATCATCGCCTTGGGCGGCGGATCGGCAATGGACGCGGCCAAGATCATGTGGGTTCTCTACGAACACCCCCAGGTGAATTTCGATGACATGGCCACGCGTTTTATGGACATCAGAAAACGGGTCTACCGGTTCCCCAAAATGGGGGAGAAGGCCTATTTTATCGCCATCCCCACCTCGGCGGGTACGGGAAGCGAAGTTACCCCCTTCGCGGTGATCACCGATGGGGAATCGGGCATCAAGTACCCGCTTGCGGACTACGAATTTCTGCCCAATATGGCCATTGTGGATGTGGACCTCCAGATGAGCGCCCCCAAATCCCTTACAAGCGCCAGCGGAATCGACGCCCTGACCCACGCGCTGGAAGCCTACGTCTCGCTCATGGCTACCGATGTTACCGACGGCCTTGCCATTCAGGCCATGAAGCTGATCTTCCGCTGCCTGCCGGCCGCCTACGAACTGGGCGCGGAGGACCCGGAAGCCAGGGAAAAGATGGCGAACGCCGCCACGATTGCGGGCATGGCCTTTGCCAACGCCTTTCTGGGAGTCTGTCATTCAATGGCCCACAAACTTGGAGCCTTCCACCACCTGCCCCACGGCATCGCCAACGCGCTGATGATCAACGAGGTGATCCGCTTCAACGCCGCGGAGGTTCCGGCCAAGATGGGAACCTTCTCCCAATACGGCCATCCCCATACCCTTGCCCGCTACGCGGAGATCGCCGGCGCGCTGGGGCTTGAGGGAAGCACCGATGAGGAAAAACTGGAGTCCCTTATCGCCGCCATCAACGGGCTCAAGGAGCAGGTGGGGATCAAAAAAACCATCAGGGATTACGGCGTCGGCGAAAAGGCCTTCCTCAAGGACCTTGACCGCATGAGCGAGATGGCCTTTGACGATCAGTGTACGCCTTCCAATCCCCGGTACCCGCTCATCGGGGAAATCAAACGCATGTACCTTAACGCCTACTACGGGGAGGCCGCCAAATGAGCAGAACTATTATCGTGGAACGTCCCAACAAGACGATTTATCTGGAAGACGGCAAGGTCTACAAGGTAATGGGGCCGGAATACCCCGCCTCCGACGTGTTCAACGAGGCCCTGAACCTTGCCGCCGTGGGGGAAACCAGCCTTAACGTGCCCAAAATTGTGGGGGTCAATAAAATTGACGGCAAATGGGCACTTGTCTGGGAGTACATTGAGGGGACCACGCTGCTTGATCTAATGAAACGGGAGCCGGATCGCCTTGACGAATTCCTTGACCGCTTTGTAACTATCCAACTGGAAATGCACCGCCACAGCGCCACCAGGCTTCCCGTCCTCACCGACAAACTGCACCGGAAGATCCGCGCCGCCGGCCTTGACGCCACCACCCGTTACGAGCTTCACACCCGGCTGGACAGCATGCCCCGGCACAGCAAACTCTGCCACGGGGACTTTACCCCCAGCAACATCGTTATCACCAAAAATGACGAGGCCTGCGTCATCGACTGGTCCCACGCGTCCCAGGGGAACGCCTCCGCGGACGCCGCCCAGACCTGGCTCATCTTCACGCTGTACCGGAATCGGTTCCCCGCCCCGGCGGACATCGCGGACAAGTACCTTGCCCTGTTCTGCAAAAAAAGCGACACGGCCCGTCAGTACGTGGAAAAGTGGATCTCCCTTGTCTCCGCCTCCCAGCTCGTCAAGGGAAACCCGGAGGAGCGGGAATTCCTCCTGCGCCAGGTAAACGTGGTGGAGTACGAGTAAGCCTAAAACAGGGGGCCCAGGTAAAAAAGCTGGAGGAGCAGGGCCGCCGCCGCCGCGCCGGCCAGGGCAAACACCAAATATTTAAAAACCCGGTCAAAGTCGAACACGCTGAACAGCGCGCTCAACGCGGCGTACACAAGCGTAACCGTCTGCCTGTCGATCCTGGGGAACAGGTCGGGCAAAATCATAAAACAGGAAACGGCAATGATAAGCAGACTGTTCATGTACGCCGATTTCCGGTAACGGCACAAAATTCCCGCCAGCTTTACCACCACGGAGAAAAAGACGATCCGCTCAACCGGGGCGAAAGCCTGGCCGCCTGAAAACTTGGGAAGAAGCAGGTTGAGCAGCATCACCCCGGTAAGCGCGTAGTTAAAAATATCGTAAACAAGGGGAATAACACTAACGCTTTTCCCCCTGTGTTCCTTGATGTAATGCTTGTACCGTTCCTCATTCACCGCGCTATTCGGATTGTAGGACGGGGTAAACCGCGAAAGGTAATAGTAAAACAGTATCTTTAACGCCTCGCTGTTCTGGAACCACTTCAGGGTAATCTGGAACCACTTATCCGCGTCGATAATGTGGATCACCATACCGCTTTCCGTGTCCCGCACAAAAACCGACGCGGTTTTCAGGTTCTCCGCCGTCACAAAGCCGGGACCCCTGGAGATAATCACCGTTTCCCCGCCGCGCAGTTCACCCTGGGCCTTGCCGATGTTCCAGTGGATCTTTTTATCCGTAAGTACCACGCGATGTTTAAGGTTTTTGAACGGAGAATCGTCCAGCACAACCTGAATTGTCTCGTCGTCACCAATGGAAAGGTTCTTTTTTGCCCTGGCCGTTTCATCGTCGTTAAGACTCACCACATAGCGGGGGCGCCTCAGCATCCCCAATAGACCGGTCATCGTACAACACCTCCGTCCGCTTTTTTCTAGTCCCACAGGCTCCCAAGGGCGCCCGTGAACCGGCCCCTTATCTTTTACGGACAAGTCATGATATATCGGTTTGGTGGCTATGACAATTCTGTCCGTCATGGCGGACGACGGGGCCCGCCGCCTGGACCGTGTACTGCGAAAGGCCCTGCCGGGTATTCCCCTTTCCCGTATCCACCGCCTGCTTCGGGAAGGCAGGGTACTTGTCGACGGGCAGCCCCGGGAAGCCGCCTTCCGCGTCCGGGCCGGGCAGGAGATCGCCGTTCCCGTCAATCCGGCGCGGAACGGGGCGGCGGAGACCGCGCGGGCTATGCGGGCCACGCGGCCGGCGGGGAAACCGGAGATCCTGTACGAAGGTCCCGATCTTCTGGCCGTCAACAAAAAGGCCGGCGTCCCGGTCCACGGGACAGAGGAAAGCCTGGATTCCCTGGTACGTGCCTACCTGGGTCCCGGCCTGCCCCCCTCCCTCTCCTTCCGTCCCGGCCCCCTTCACCGTCTGGACCGGCTTACCAGCGGCGTCGTGGTCTTTTCCGTGAGCCTTAACGGGGCCCGGCGGTTCAGCGCCCTGCTGCGGGAGGGGAACATACACAAGCGGTACCTGGCGCTGGTAGAGGGCCGCGTAGACGGGCCGGGACGCTGGGAAGAACCCCTGATCCGGGAAAACCGTGGGACCATTGTCCGGGCGGACGGAAAACCGGCCCGTACCGCTTATTCTCCGCTGGCCTGGTATTCCGGCGGGGCCGGAAAAGCCGGGGACGGCTATACCCTCCTCCTCCTGGAACCGGAAACCGGCCGCCGCCACCAGCTCCGCGCCCACGCCGCGTTCCACGGCCACCCCCTGGCCGGGGACTCACTCTACGGCGGCGGGCCCCTGCCGCCCGGAATAATCCACAGCCCCCCGTTCCTGCTCCACGCCTGGAAACTCCGGGCCCCCCTCCTCCCACCACTGGAAGCGCCGGTACCGGACTATTTTCGACCCATTGGAAAGATTCCCAGCCCCTGATACAGTAGGAGAATCTTACGATAAGGGGTAGTTTTTATGGCGAACATACCGAGGCCCGAACATCCGCGGCCCCAACTGGTCAGACAGAGTTGGGAATCACTCAACGGTTCCTGGGAATTTGAGATCGATTACGGAAAAAGCGGTTTTGAGCGGAAATTGTACGAATCCGGCGCCTTTTCCCGGCACATTACCGTGCCCTTCTGTCCGGAATCAAAACTGTCGGGAATTGAACACAAAGATTTTATGCCCGCGGTCTGGTACCGCCGTTCCTTCCCCCTGTCCAAAGCGCGGACGGCGGGCCGGGTACTCCTCCACTTCGGCGCGGTGGATTACAAGGCTACCGTGTACGTAAACGGACAGCTTGCCGGGACCCATTCCGGCGGCTACGTCTCCTTTACGCTGGACATAAGCCATCTGGTCAGGGAGGGGGACAATACCCTGGTGGTCTGCGCCGAAGACACTGTACAGAGCGGCAACCAGCCCGGGGGCAAGCAGTCCAACCACTACCATTCCTACGGCTGCCTCTACACCCGTACCACCGGAATTTGGCAGACCGTCTGGCTTGAATACGTCCCGGACCGCTACGTCAAAAACTACCGGATCATCGCGGACCCGGAAAACGGCCGGGCCCTTTTGACGGTGCGCCTTGCCGGGACCCCCGCCGCGGACGGCGAAGGCGAAATCCCGCCGGTGGAGGCCGCCGCGTATTTCGAGGGCAGGGAAGTCTGCCGCGCCAGCGCCCGTGTTTCGGGGGACACCGCCTTTCTCGTCCTCCCCATCCCGGATCCCGTGTTATGGGATGTGGGAAAACCCAACCTCTACGGTCTCGATATTACCTGGGGCCAGGACTCGGCAAAGGGCTACTTCGGCATGAGGTCCGTCTCCCTGACCGACAACACGATCCACATCAACGGACGGCCCGTATACCAGCGCCTCGTGCTGGATCAGGGCTTCTACCCCGACGGGATTTACACGGCCCCCACCAACGACGATCTGCGCAAGGATATTGAACTGTCCATGGCCGCCGGTTTTAACGGGGCCCGGCTGCACCAGAAGGTCTTTGAGGAACAGTTCCTCTACTGGGCGGACAAGCTGGGCTACCTCGTGTGGGGTGAACACGCCAGTTGGGGCCTCAACATCGACCGGGAGCAGGGGTATCTGCCCTTTGCCGCGGAATGGCGGGAAATCGTGGAGCGGGATTTTAACCACCCCTCCATTGTGGGCTGGTGCCCCTTCAACGAAACCGGCAAGTTCCAGGTGGACGACATCCTCCGGGGAGTGTACCTCCTGACAAAGCAGCTTGACCCCACCCGCCCGGTAATCGACACCTCCGGTTACGTCCACGTCATTACCGATGTTCTTGATACCCACGACTACGAGCAGGACCCCAAGGCCTTTGAAAAAAAATACGAGGGCATGAGCGGGGAAAAGGTCTACTATCCGTGGGACATCCACGGCCTCTTTTCCAAAAACATCCCCTACTTTGTCAGCGAGTACGGTGGAACCTGGTGGAACGCGGAGGAAGCGGCACAGAGCGCCACTCAGGGCTGGGGGTACGGCAACCGCTGTAAAACCGTGGAAGAAGTCTATGACAGGATAGAGGGCCTAACCAGGGCGCTCCTGGACAACCCGCGGATCTGCGCGTTCTGCTACACCCAGCTTACCGACGTGGAACAGGAACAGAACGGCATCTACACCTACGACCGCCGTCCAAAGTTCGACATGAAGCGCGTCAAGGCCATTTTTGGCGCGCCCGCGGCGATTGAAAAGAAAGGCTAGTACGCAGTCATCATTCAACCTGTGAGTAGTTCAGTTTGATACACCTGAACGTAACCCTCTACCGCCCCCGCAGCGGTTTACGATAGGGAGTTAAGGTTAGGAGGGTATCAAACCTAAAACCTCAGGTTGAATGGTGTCTGACTGCAAATTTGGTGCCTGGCACCATCGGCGTTTACTTTTGTTAGCGGGGGCTTTTTTCTTGATCGTTGTATCAGGCCACGATGGTGGTTATAGTGGGTATAATGGCCGGTTGAACAAAAAACGTAAGCTGATCTGGGGAGTGGCCGGCGTCGGCCTGCCGCTCCCCAGCCGATTTGATGTTGGAGGAGTTCGACAGACCTTTATATGCGCTGCCCTGCCCTGAACCTTGCCTGATGCGGAAGCCGGTGCTATAGTTAGTTCCGCGGGTATAATAGAGTTGTTCGATAACCCCAGTTGTTGAGCAAGTCCAATGCCCCAAGGAGGACGGATGTCAACAGCGGCGGAACTCTTGGAGGATCAGTACTATACGTATGCCGACATTCTGGAATGGGACGAAGGGGAGCGGTGTGAACTGCTGGACGGAGTTCTGGTCATGCTGGCGGCTCCGTCAAGGCTTCATCAGGAAATACTGGCCGGAATTTTTTCTCAAATCTATAATTTCTTGAAAGACAAATCCTGCAAGGTTTATCCCGCGCCCTTTGGCGTCCGGCTTTTCCCCAAAGACGACCACAGCGATGATGTCTATTTTGAACCTGACATCACCGTGGTCTGCGACCCGGCAAAACTGGACGACAGGGGCTGTAACGGGGCGCCCGATCTGGTGGTGGAAATTCTTTCCCCTTCCACGATTAAAAACGATCTCCTCTACAAACTCAATAAATACCGCGAAGCGGGGGTCAGGGAATACTGGATTGTCGATCCGGAGGAGAAGACCCTTTCGGCAAACATCATGGAACAGGGCCGCTATATTCTCACCGAATACGGCGCGGATGCCGAAGCGGGGTCCGTGGTACTTTCGCCTTTCAGGCTGGAACTAAAAACCGTTTTCCCGTGATCCCCACCGGGTTAATGTTGGAGGACTTCAACCGGCCATTAGTAAGCGCCGCTGTCCTGTTCGCCGGCTTTCCTTTTCTCCCCATGTGCCGTATAGTTTTACCAGCAGGGGGATTTATGAGCGCCAACCGGGAGTACAAGAGCAGCGTTTTCTCGTTGTTGTTCGGGGAAGAACAGGCCCTGCGGGCCTTGTACGAGACGCTGGAGAACATTACCCTGCCCCC
>JAIRND010000116.1 GCA_031258225.1 Treponema sp.
ATAGGGAGTTAAGGTTAGGAGGGTATCAAACCTAAAACCCAGGTTGAATGGTGTCTGACTACACCACAAAGAGGGCAGAGTCGTGGAGGTTCGGGAAGCATCGGAAGCACCAAAAACCCACAATTACAATCATGACTGCGTACTAAGAGCCTGTCGCGCTTTGCGCGTAAAACCCAAAAAATCGCCTCATAGGTACCACCTATGAGGCGATTTTACCACCTGCTCAGTCGAGGGGGGCGGCGGGTGGTGTGGCCGCCGGTTGCGGCCGCGCGGACGACTGTGCCGCTGTCTGGGCGGCCTGGGTCGCCTGAGTGGCGGACTGTGCGGAAGACTGAGCGGCCTGGGTCGCCTGGGTAGCGGCTTGCGCGGAAGACTGGGCGGCCTGGGTCGCCTGGTTGGCGGCTTGCGCGGAAGACTGGGCGGCCTGGGTTGCCTGATTGGCGGCTTGTGTCGCCGCCTGAGAAGCCTGCGCCGCCGCCTCCTGCGCCGCGGCCGCGGACCGGGTTGCCTCATCGGCCACACGGATCGCCTCCGCGGCCTTGGTTCGCAGTTGTTCCGCGTCGTAGTAATCAAGGCCGTCCTTGTACTTGATGGCAAGCGCGGAACCGGTATAGGTACGGGTAACCACGCGGTTGGTCTCCACCGCGCGGCGGATTCCGCCGCTTCTTACTTCCTTCAAAATACCCTTGGACAGCTTGTCCTGTTCCTCTTCCGTCCATTGGTGTTCCTGTGCTATTTCCCGTGTGGTCTGGACGTTTTGAATACTGTCGGTGTAGTCAATGACAACGTTGATAATGGCATCGGCGCCAAGCCGCTGGGCTTCGATTATAAGGCTTCCGTAGTTCACGATTTTTCCGCTCCAGTGGTACTGGTTATCCGGGCCCAGTTGTTCCACTGCGGTGGCCTGTACGGTTACGATGCCCAGACCCTCAAAATCCTTGACCGAGGGGAGGACGGGGACGTTGAGCGGACCCATGGCGCTGCCCATCCAGTCGGCCCGTTGGGAACCGTTGTTGATATAACTGGTAGAAATTTGCCGGATATTACCGTTGATCGTGAAACGCGCGTTCGAGTTGGGTACTGCGGGAACCGGCCCCACTCCGCTGACTGCGGCGGCGGGAATGGTGATAGAGAGAACCTCCTCGCTGATCTCCGCAGGTGTCCCCGCAACGGTGATGATCCCCCTGTTTTCACCGGCGCGAACCTGCTTGACCCGTGCGGTGAGGCCCTGGGGCAGGTTGGTGATCCAGGGAACCACCGTACCGGGGGCCAGGTCCGCGGCAAAACTTACGCCGGAAAGGGTTATTGTTACGTCTTTCGCGGAAATCGCGGAGTCTACAGACCCGTCAATAAGTACCGTCTGTACCACCGCGCCCTTGATATGCCAGACGATTATCTCGTTGGGAACCGCGAAATCCTCAATGCTTCCCAGGATAGCGGCGGGGATCACCACCTGTACGGCGTCCTCCCGGACCTCCCGCGGTGTACCCCGCAGGGTAATAACCAGCGTTGTCGTTCCCGCTTTGGCGCTTTGGACGGAGGCGCTCAGGCCCGCGGGAAGATTCCGTACCCAGTCTACGGGTATCTCCTCTTCAATGTCTTTTGCCAGGGCCGCCCCGGTAAGGGTAACGCGAAGATCCGCCGGGGTAGCTTCCGTACCGATGGAACCGTTAAGGTACACATAATCCGGGGGGATGACGGGAGTGTCGTAGTGGAGTGCCACATCCAGGCTTCCTTCGAGAATTTCGAATTTCGCTTCCTCGGAAAGAATATCCTGGGGCATGGCATGGGTCAGGAAAGAATCGGGGATGAAGATGTGTATGTTCTCGTTCAGGGGAACGGCGGGGATTCCTTCCACCGAAATGACGATACGACCCGTGTCCTTTTGCGCTTCCCGGATACGGGCGCCAAGACCCTGGGGCAGGTTGATGATCCAGTCCACGGGGGTACCGGTCTCAATATCATCGGCCAGGGTTTCTTCTTTGAACGTGATGATCACATCTTTGGGCTCAATCACCCTGCCGACGACTCCGCTGATCGCCTGGAAGGCTTTCGGCTCTTCGGCGGTGGCCAGGACCAGGGGGCTGCCCGGCAGGATTTCGATGTACACGGATGTATCAAGAGGTTCCGGTTCCGGCTCTGGTTCCGGTTCCACCACCGGTTCCGGTTCTACCCGGGGCACTGTTGGGACAGGCGGAGGGGCCGGCGGGGCTTCGGGCTGGGGGGCCGGCGGCGCACCGGCGCAGCCTGCCAGTACGAAAAGGATAAGAACAATCAACGCGACACTGGATCTTTTCATGCGATGTCTCCTTGTACTAACTTTTGTGAAACAAAACCAATCCCAAACCTGAAGTTTTGGGAAGGCCTCCAAATGTTGGTATTATTGTCCACCAAAGGCGTGATTGTCAATATTTCAGCCAAAAATTAGAAAGATTCACTATGCGGCATCCAGGATCTCAGTTATCCGATCATCTCAAATTCGTAGTCCCCGCTGCCCAGGCCGTACTCATTGAGGAACTTGATCTGGGCGTAGGGGTCCTTGCCGTGGAGGCGCTGGAACAGGTGGCCCGTATCCCCCAGAACGATCCCCTGGGGGACTCCTTCGGGGTTGAGTTTTTCAAATTTAATCTCGTCCAGGCTGGCCTTCTCGATGGCGGCGAGGTTCCAGCTTGACATAAGGCCGATGTCGGGCACCAGGGAGGGGGTGGTCATGCCCCAGCAGTCGCACATGGCGGTAATGGAAATGAGCAGGTTGATGTAGAACACGTTTTCCGGCTCAAAGGTGTCCAGTACGGTTTTGGTGCAGAGGGCCAGGCCCTTTTGGAAGTCCAGGTAGCTGGCATCGGTAAGGGTGATGGCCCCGGCGGGGCAGACTTTAAGGCAGTGCTGGCAGAGGGTGCAGTTGTGAAAGTTTACCTCGTAGTCCCCCTTGTTGTTGAAGCTGTTGGCCCGGTGGTTACAGGCGCCGATACAGGCTTCGCAGTGGGTACACGCGGAGGCGTCCCAGCTTAGGCCTCCCTCCAGGCCGTGCTGTTCCCGGCGGGTCCGGTCGCTTACGCAGCCCATGGCGATGTTTTTTACCGCCCCGCCGTAGGCGCAGCAGCCGTGGCCTTTGACGTGGGAAAAGTCGATAAGAAAATCCGCGTCATTGATAAGGCCCGCCACATCCACGTGCTTAAAGCCCTTAAAATCCACATCCTTGGTGTACAGGTACTTGCCCAGGATTCCTGCGGCGTCCAGTACCGGCGCCCCCAGGCTTTCCTGGGTATAACCCCGGTGTTCGGGATGCCGGGAATCGATATAGTGATCCGTAAAGAAGGGTTTGCCCCCGTGTTCTTTAACAAAAGCCGCCAGAACCCGCATGAACACCGGGGGGATGGTGGAGTAACCGATCTCCGAACCCACGTGGATCTTGATGGCGATGTGCTTGTCTTTGACCCGTTCGGCCAGGCCGGAAACCTCAAGCTGGCGGCCGAGTTTCCGGGGGAGGGTTTGATCGGCCTCGTAGGCGGTAAAGGCCATGTTGGAAAAGTAAACCTTCTGTGTCATCAGGTGGTTCCTCCGATAATAAGATGATAGTAATAGGATGATAGTAATAGGATGATAGGAAGTATACCGGAGATGGGTAAAAAAATCATTGGGCTTACGGGGACCTACTGCGCGGGGAAGAACCATGTGGCCGGTCTTTTGGAACAGCGGGGTCTTCCGGTTCTTGATGTGGACAGGCTGGGGCACCAGGCTATTGCCGAGGAACAGGAGGCTATTGTAGCCCGTTTTGGCGCGGGGATTCTGGGGCCTGGCGGGGAGGTGGATCGCCGCCGCCTGGGGGCAAGGGTCTTTGGAAAGCCGGAGGAACTGGCCGCGTTGGAGGCCCTTGTACACCCCGCGGCAAACCGCCTTACCCTGCGCTGGCTGGAGGCCCAGGGGGACAGGCCCTGTGTCATCAACGCCGCCCTGCTCCACCGATCCAGCGTCTTTGAGCGTTTGGACGCGGTGATCCTGGTCAGGGCCCCCCTTCTAACCCGGCTTCTGAGGGCGAGAAAGCGGGATAATCTTTCCTGGCCCGCGATAATCCGGCGTTTCAGGAGTCAACGGGGCTTTTTTTCCCGGTATAGCGATAAAAGTCCGGGGAAAATTGCCGATATTTACGTTGTAGATAACCGGGGATACTCGGTTTTTGCTTCCCGGCCCTTAACAAACGCTTTGGAACGCCGGATTGACGAGATTTTGGCAAAAGAGGGGATCCGTTGATGGAAAAGAGAAAACTTCTGCTGGTGGCGGTTTCGGTCGGGGTATTTCTGGTCATCGTACTAAGCGCCGCCATTTTGATATTTACCCCCAGCGGCGGGGGCTCGATTCTGGCCGCCCGGGCCGTTCTTCCGGAGACTAGTTCGCGGCCGGCCGGTTCCGCCACTTCGGCGAACCCCCGGGCTTCGGCCTCCACCGGCGCGGCGGCCGCAATCCAAACCCCCGGTGAAATTCAGGGGCTTGTGATCCCGCCCTCCGTAACAGTGGAACCCTCCGGCCAGCCTTCTTCCACAAGCGCCGGCCAGGGAAGCCAGGCGATTCAGGAGAATAACGTGTATGTCAATGGCACTAGTGGCTCCTCCCCGCCGGCCGCGGGTACGGCCAATGTTGTGATCAGCGTACCCAAGCCCGCCACGCCGGGGATACCCATTCCTGAAAACCGGACCTCAAGCCCCGTGGTTTCGTCCGCGGGTTCTACCCGGCAGGGAACCACGGCTTCGGGCGCTTCGGCCCCTGTGGCGGCTGCCCCGGTCCCGGCTGTGAAGTCCGAAAGCACGGCTTCTCAAACCCCGGCTGCCCCGGCGCGATCCGCAAGCTCCTCCCCGGCACGGCCCGCGACATCCTCTCCGGCGGCCGCTTCCCCGGCAACCGCCGCGCCGGCGATAAGCGCCACAGCCAGGAGTACCGTGATTTCCTCCGCCGCCGGCGTGTCCCGGGTGACGCGGGATTACTGGATACAGACAGGGGCCTTCTCCGCCCTGATCCGGGCAGAAGACGCCAAGGAAAGTTTGGCCGCCAAGGGCCTGAGTTCTATTATTGACAACCGGGAAGTGGACGGCAAAATCTGGTACCGGGTACGGGTTGGCCCCTACACATCGGAGAACGAGGCCGGCTATTGGCTGGCCCTGGTCCAGGCCATTGACGGTTTTGGGGAAAGTCAGATCCGCAGTACCCAGCGCGAGTAGTAGGTTGTGGGGCGGGTACGCCCAGAGCCCATTAGCTAAACTTGGCCCGCATACCGGCAGGTAAGGCTGTTTTGTGGGCCAAGTTTAGGGCCTGTTAAGCGGGGTAGTTTAGGTTTTCATCCCTGGGGGCGCGGACAAACGCGGCCCAGCGGCGGCATTCCCATTTAGCCATGTCCAGGTTCTGTTCGGACCAGTTGCCGCATTCCTCCGGCCGGGCGCCGGGGATGGGGCCGGAAAAGGCTTCGATCCAGTCCAGCATTTCCCCAAGTACCGGTAGAATATCCCGCGAACCAAGGTCCCCGGAGAAGATGACGTAGAACCCGGTGCGGCAGCCCATAGGCCCAAAGTACACGGTCCTGGCCGCCCAGTCTTTGTGGGAGCGGAGGAAGGTGGCCCCCAGGTGTTCAATCGTGTGCAGCGCGGGGTTGTCGATAACCGGTTCCTTGTTGGGTTCCTTAAAGCGCAGGTCAAAGGTGGTAACAACCTCGGAACCGGCCCGATCCTTGCGGGACACGTAGACCCCCGGCTTAAGACGCAGATGGTCAACCTGAAAACTGGCGATTTTTTCCATAACGGTCCTCCTTAAACCGGGCGGCTTCGATCCGGCCCGATCCGCCTTCTCCCACAGGCTGCCAGAAGACTAACCTTTTAGCGGGGCTTGGGCAAGGTTTTTCACGATTCTGCGGACGATTTCCGCGGAATGCCTGGCGGCAACGGGGAGGAACTGTTCGGACGTAACCGGGGATTCCACGCCGGCAATATCGGAGAGTGAGCGGATGATCAAAAACGGCGCGGAAAACAGGCGGCAGGTGTGGGCAATGGCGGCCCCCTCCATTTCTACCGCCAGGACATCCGGAAAGGTTTTTCGTACCCGGTCGATCTTTTCAGGTTCATGCATAAAGATATCCCCGCTGGCGATGACCCCCCGGACATGGTTAAAGGATTCCGGCAGTGTCTTTTCCGCTTTGAGTTCCTGTACCGCGATCTCCGCCTTGTGTATCAGGGCTTCGTCCACGGGGAAAACCGCGGGCTGTCCGGGAACCTGCCCGGGACTGTACTTGAAACCCGTTACATCCACATCATGATAGCGGAGGCCGGTGGAAATAACGGTGTCCCCAAACCGGAGCCCCCCCCCTATGCCGCCGGCGGAACCGGTATTGATGACCAGGCCGGGCTTAAAATGATCGACAAGAAGGGCGCAGCCAACCGCGGCGTTGACCTTGCCGATGCCGCAGCGCAGCAATACGACGGGTTTTTCTTCCAGAATCCCCCGGTAACATTCAAATCCGCCAATCACGCTGGTCCGGCCGCCGCTCATCCAGTCCCTGATCATGGTGATTTCATCTTCCATTGCGCCGATAATACCGATCATACGACTAACCCTCCACATGCCCCATGCCGGGGTTCCACGCTGTTGAACGGTTACGCCCCCGTTGTTTGGACACGTAGAGGGCCGCGTCGGCCCGTTGAATAACGTTGTCGGCGTTTAACTGTTCCCGGTGATCAAAACTGCAGATTCCAAGGCTGATTGTTACCTGGGGAAGGGGCGGGTCCCAGGGGACCTTCATTGCTTCCACCGCGTGGCGCAGCCGTTCTGACACGGCCCAGGCCGATTCCTTGCCGGTGTCGGGCAGCAGCACGGTGAACTCCTCCCCGCCGAAACGGGAAGGAATATCCTCGCCGCGGACCGTTTGTTTAAGGGTTATAGCCAGGGTTTCCAGTACCTTGTCCCCCGCCAGGTGCCCAAAGGCATCGTTAAAGTTTTTGAATTTATCAACATCCATCACAATTACCGACGATGTAAAACTGCCGCGCCGGGTCCGGGAGATCTCCTCACCCAGCCGGTGGATAAAGAAACCGTGGTTGTAAAGGCCGGTTTTTACATCCCGCAGGGAGTGCTGGTAATTCAGGTAATTCATGATTGCCTGGGTTACAAAGGCCATAAGCTGTTCGATAAAGAGAATTTCCTCGTTGGAAAAGCTGTCCCCGGACATCTTCTGCCCCAGCAGAATCATGCCGTAAAGTCCAAAGCCCCCGACGATGGGGACGATAATTTCGGGTTTGATTTTTTCCAGGGCCGCAAGGACGTTGGGATCCTTCAGTTCCGCGGTCAGCAGGGAAAAATTTACCGGCTGGGGGTGCTGCTCAAAAAAGGTTTCGAACGGGGCAATGCTGTGCAGCTTGATCCCCAGGTCGGTAAGGCGGCAGTTCTGATAGCTTTTGATGGTTATTTCATCCCGGTTCTGTATCGGTTTCCACAGGAACGCTATGAACGATGGCATGAAATGGCTGGAAATACGGAACACCGCCGCGTCGATGATGGCGTCAAGCGATGTACGGTTGATAATGTCCAGACCCCCGGTAACCAGTTCATGATAACCGCGAATCTGCTTGTTCAGTTTGTCGATCCGGCTGAATATGCCAATCTCTTCCAGCAGGGAATAGTGTTCCAGAATGCGCGGGTCGGAATAGATCCCATCCGTGAATTTGGCCCCTTCCTCTTTCACCCGCCCGGGTTTTTTCGGCATGGGTAGATTCTCCCGGCTGTGGTTTTTCATCAAATTACGGAAAAATGATCCTCGATGTTCTTGCGCCACGGGGCCCGGTCTTCCCTGTCTTCCCATTCGAATATTTTTTTAATCTGAAAACCTTTCGCGTCGTACTCATCGCCGTTTTTACGGCTTGCGGGGGTTTCCCGGTTCATCCCCGGAAAATGGACAATACCAAACCGCCCGCCTCCAATATAAACCACCGCGTCCCCGCTTTCCAGGGTTTCGCCTTCGGCAATCCGGGCGGCCACACATTCAAAATGGCTTGGTTTGCCGCTTTTATCGGCTATGGCGATGGACATATCCTTGATGGGCTTGCCGCAGTAGGGACACGGAGGATGGGGAATGGGCTCGGTGGACAGGCGCGGGGCCGTCCACTTGGGCCGCTCCGGAAAGGGGGTCCGCCTGTCGCGGCGGCGGCTGTCCTGGAACCCTTCGGGCCACCTCCGGGACAGGATGCCGTCCGGATCGCGCGCGGATTCGTTCGTGTCCCGGCGGCTGCCGCGGCCCCCCGTTTTACCGGTCTGGGCGTTTACCGATTTCTCAAAATTTGAACGAGTTTTTTCCTGAGAAACGTACCGGAGATCGATATCCCGTTCCCTGTATTTGAAGTTTTTCCCCCGGTTATTTCCTTCTTTTCCGCTGCCGTTCATGGTATATCCTTCCCTGAGACATTTTAAGAAGTTCACTGCTCAGCACCTGGGCTATCCGCTGAATGGCCTCGTAAAGGTACTCTTCGCTGTTGATTTTTTTACGCAGATTCTCCGGATCAAAAGGCACCCTGTTCCCTTGCCCCGGAAGATCCGCCGAATCCGGCTTCCTCCGGGCGGTGGAGACGCCGGTAACAAGAACCGGCCGGTGTCCATCGTGATCCTCTGGCCGCTGTTCGCCTAACTTTTCCGATACTGCTATCATACACACTCCACAAAGGCAGACGCAAGATGGCGAATCACCGGCGCCGCCGTTTTGGGGGAGGGGAGGGGAGTTTTCCCAATAAAAACTACATCAAACCGTATTGCCATCTCATTATATTTTCGATGGCCCGCGAGAAAATACTTAGCTGTTTCGATGATACGCCGCTGTTTTTCACGGTTTATCCCGTATTCCAGATCGGCGATACCCCGTGAATTCCAGCTTTTTACCTCAACAAACACAAGCGTCCCGCGATCCTGGGCGATCAGGTCCACCTCCCCCATCGGTGAGCGGAAATTGGAGGCCAGGACGCACATCCCCGCCTTTTCCAGGAGCCGGGCGGCGTATTGTTCCCCAAGCCGCCCCTTTCCGGCGCTATGCATGGTTGTTCACACGTTCTTTTGGATTGAATGCCCGTGAAATAAAATGGGTTTTATCGGTAAGCAGGTTAAGCGTTTCCCCGTTTTGCTGTTTTTGGCCAAATTTGTCGATTAGTATCCGCACTTTGGGCCTTAACGGGGCGCCGGGCAGGATTTCCGTAACGCGGGCAACGGCCGCGTCGTTAAGAATCACAATTGAGCCAATGGGGTAGATACCCATGATGGCGATAAATGCCTTGAGAACGTCAGGATCAAAGCGGCTT
Organism: Treponema sp.; assembly: GCA_031258225.1. Lineage (GTDB taxonomy): Bacteria > Spirochaetota > Spirochaetia > Treponematales > Breznakiellaceae > JAISFT01. The sequence continues at coordinate 9,318 of JAIRND010000116.1, forward strand.
TGGTTATCGGACATAAGGGCCTTCATGGCTTCGTAGCCGACCATGGAATTCCGGTAGGGCTTTTTGCTGACCATCGCCTCAAAAGCGTCGGCCACGGAGAGAATTCGGGCGCCTATGTCGATATTTTCACCGGAAATGCTGGCGGGGTAGCCCTGCCCGTCCCAGCGTTCATGGTGCTGAAGGGCCACAAACCCCACCTCATCCGGATAATTCAGCTCTTTGGAGATGATCCGGTAGGTGTGCAGGGGGTGGGTACGCATAAGTTTTACCTCCTCCTGGGAAAGACCGCCCCGTTTGGCCAGAATTTCCTTGGGGAGCCGGAGCATCCCAATATCGTGAAGCAGGGCCCCCGTGATGATCTTCATGACCTTGTGGGGGGGCAGCTTGAGTTCCTGGGCGATCATGGCGGCAAGGATGGCGGAGTTAACCGAACTTTTGGCCAGTTCGTAACCGTTTATCTTTGCCCCCAGGATAAAACCCACAAACTGACTCCGTTCATTCCGGATTGCGCTGAGTAACTGGCTTGTCAGTTCGTTGATGATAAGGGCGTCCAGGGCTATCCCCGTGATCACATGGGAGAACACCAGGTCAAGCCGCTTGATAAGCGCGGTGTACTCCTGGTAACTCCCCTTGTTTTCCTGGGGAGCCCCACCGTCGAATTCGCCGGCTTCCTCCTCCGGCCCCGGGGCGTCGGAACCTGCCGGAGGAGGGGGGGTATTGTTGACGCTATGCTTGTTATGCTCCTGTTTTGCCACCGCCGCGGCGATGGTTTCAGGTGTTTTGGCCAAACCGCCGGCGGTCTGAACCGTTCCAATGCCCCAGCCGGTAAGGCGGGTCAGGTCCTTCTGCTTGATCGCAACCCCCGGAGGGACCAGAAGGTTATCCTCGTCTATGTATACCGCGTCGGTAAAGATCATGCCGGCTTTCAAAATACTAACCGGAATGTCCTTCATTTTTTTTTCAGGCATGAAACCCCAATCCCGGCTCCGGCCGGTTCCTTCTAAGTTCACCACAATCCTGTGCGGCCACAAAGGCCAGCAGCTTTGCCACCGCTTCCCAGCACCAAACCGGGATAATATCCCCGGTCTGTGCCCCCGCGTCCAACATAGCCGCCAAAGGCGGATCCTCAATTACCTCGATACCCGCTTTACGGGCCAGCGCGATGATACGATCCGCCTTATCACCCTGCCCCCGGGCCAGCAACCGTGGTCCCGGATCCTGCCGCTCATAACCGATGGCAGAGGCAGTTCTGTGCTTCCTATTGATACTATACCTCTTTATTTACCGAGAACAAGGTCCAATCCCGGCTGTCTTCCGCAAGAACGGGGAATTGTCCGTTCCCGAACCGGACCGATTCAGGCGGAAGCCCCAGAAGATCCGCCAGTTCCCGTTCCAGGGCTTCTGTACGGGCCCGCGCGGGGCAGCAAACGATCTCCAGCAAGGGGGTCCCGGCTGGCTCCGCCGTGTCCATCCGGAATGACCATGCCGGTCCCGGTTCTTCCCGGCGGCGTATGTCCAGCCCCACGCGTTCCGCCCGGTAAAGCGCCGGCCCCGTCTGGGGGACCAGCAGAATCCGCAGACAGCACTCAAGGGAACCGTCTGTGGAAAAGGGCAGGACTATCCAGCGTTTTCCCCCGTGTCCCGGCAGGTTGTTAAGCAGATCGAGGAGCGGCCCCCCGGCTCCCAGGACCCGCTCCTTAAGGGCCGCTGCCCGGTTTTCTTCCGCGGCCCCCTTCCCCCTGCCGCGCCGATCCCCGGCCTTTGGGGTTTCCATTCCCGTGTCCGTTTCCCGCCCGTACCGGTCCTCCGCTTCCCCGTCTTCACGCGAATCCCCTTCCCGGCCCCGGAGCAGGGCGCGGGCGTATTGCGCCAGGGCTTCGGGCGATAGTTCCACCCCCTTGGCGCGGGCGGCCAGGGCGGCCAGTGTCAGGGCTTCCCGGAATTCCTCGGGCTTCTCCGCCCCGGCGGTGTTTCCCTCCCCCGGTCCCCCCGGAACCGGATCCGCTGACCGGTTCAGTATCTCAAGGACCTGGCGCCGGATTAGGTTCAAAAAATTCCCCTTGAGGGGCAGGGAGAAGAACGCGGCGAATGACAGAATCGAGGCGGACCAGCGATCCGGGGGAAGTTTAAGGGCGTTGATTTGTGAAGCAAGGGGCTGGGATACGGGGGGCGAAGTTCTTCCCTTCTCCGGCTCAGGGACCGGTACATCCCCCGCGCCTGCCGCCTGACCGGCAGGTTTGGGTTCCGTCCGCCTTCCGCCGGCTTCGGGAACGGGACCGGCCGCCGGGCCGGGACCGGGGATTCCCACGTTCAGGCGCCAACCAGCGGGGCGGGGCCCTTAACCGCCTGTCGCGGTGGTGGCCGTTTCAGGAACTTCGGCTTTGGCTTTGGCGTCTTTTCTGATAATCCGTTCCCGAATTTTGGCGCCTTTGCCGACCTTTTCCCTGATGTAGTACAGCTTGGCCCGCCTTACCCTGCCGGGCCGGACCAGTTCCACCTTGGCAACACGGGGGGAGTGGAGGGGGAATATCCGTTCCACGCCTACGCCATAGGAATTCTTCCGCACGGTAAAGGTTTTCCCGATCCGGGAATTTTTTATCGCGATCACAAGGCCTTCGTAGATCTGGACACGCTCATTTTTGCCTTCGATAATCCTGAAGTGGACCTTAACGGTGTCCCCAACATTAACGGTGTCCGGATTTTCTTTCATCTGGGAGGCCTCGACGGCCCGAATCTCATTCATTTTCTTGTATCTCCTGTATAATTCCACGGGTTTCCCCGTCAAAAAGCCCCAGTTCCAGGCCCTTGCGTATCAGATCCGGCCGCAGGGCGCAGGTTTTTTCCACCCGTCTGCGAAGCCGCCAGCGCCGGATATGCTCGTGGTGGCCGGAAAGCAACACATCGGGAACCTCTAGCATATCATAAATTTCAGGCCGTGTATACTGGGGGTACTCCAGGAGCCCCCCGGCAAAGGTCTCTTCCGCCAGAGATTCGGAGGCGATCACCCGGTCCACCAGCCGGTAGGTGGCGTCGATAAGCACTAGCGCCGCCGTTTCCCCGGAGGACAGTACGTAATCCCCCACGGAAATTTCCTCATCAACGTACCGGTCGATGATCCGCTGATCGATGCCCTCGTAACGGCCGCAGAGGAGAACAAGTTCCCGGCAGGAGGCCAGTTCCCAGGCCAGGGCCTGATTAAAGGTCCGGCCGGATGGGGAAAGGTAGATCACTCGGCGTTCCGCCGTTGGGCGTTCCGCCGTTGGGCGTTCGAGTATGGGGCGTTCCTGGGGCCTTACGCCCACCGATTCCAGGGCCCGGCCCAGAGGTTCGGGCAGCATCAGCATCCCCGGGCCGCCGCCGTAGGGGGCGTCGTCGCAGGTGTGGTGCCGGTCAAGGGCAAAGTCCCGGATATTGACTGCCCGGTAGCTTACAATCCCCCGTTCAACCGCCCTGGCCATGATGGAGGCGGCAAAGTAAGCATCGGTTATTTCGGGAAACAGGGTTAGGACGGTGTAGGTCATTCAAGAATCCATCGGCGCAGTAGTTCCACCCGCCGCCCCTCAACATCAATATCCCCCAAAAACTCATCCCGAAAGGGTACCAGCCGGATTTCACCGGTTTTTAGGCGCAGTTCCGCCAGATTGGCGCCCCCCCCTTCAAGGATATCGGTGATCGTTCCCAGGGTCTCGGTCCCGGCGTATACTTCCACGCCTTTAAGGTCCTCGATGTAGTATTCGCCGGGTCGCAATGGGGCGGCGTCTTCCCGGTTAAGCAGAATTTCCGCGCCTGTAAGGGTTTTGGCGGCCTCCGGACTGTCGACGCCCCGGAATTTCATCAGCAGGGAAGAAGCCGCCGTTTCCACCGCCTCAAGTTCCCTGACCCGCTCCTCCTCCCCCTGGCGCAGGGTAAGGCGCCGCAATTTCAGGAGGTGTTGGACCTCCCCGGAAAGGGAGTGTACCTTCACGAAACCCTGTAGCCCGAACGGAGGTCCAACCAGGGCCGCGACAAACCGCTCTACCATACGGGAACGGGACAAAGGCCGGCCATGCCGCGCGGCAGGCCGCTAATCCAGTATCTCCAGCACCGTGTGCTTCCCGCTTCTGACGGTAGCGGCCTGGAGAACCGTCCGAATGGCCTTGGCGATGCGGCCATGCTTGCCGATCACCTTGCCGATATCCTCCGATGATACCCGGAGTTCCAGGATTGTAGACTTTTCCCCTTCCACCACGCTTACCCGCACCTGGCTTGGGTCGTCTACCAGGAACTTCGCGATATATTCAACCAGATCTTTTTCCATTGTGTTACCTTTTAGCCGTGAAAGGAATCTTTCACGGCCCCTTTACCTTTGTTGATGGATGAGCCGGCTCCAAAAACCGGCACACACTTCCCAACGCGCACACCCCTACGCAAAAACGGGGCAAAACCCCGCAATTTCCGGCGTTCTGCCCTGTTTTGACGGCGTCTAGGAGTCTGTGGGGCTTTAGCCCAAATGATAAAGAAAATGCACAATTTTGTGCATTTTTTACCTTTGCGACAGGCTGCTAGGGCAGAAACTAAAGGGAAATGCTCTTTTTGTTTAGAATCCTTCGGACCGTATCGCTAACGGAGGCGCCGTTTTTCAACCAGGTTTTCACCTTCTCCTCCTCGATGTGGATCTGCTGGCTTTCCGCCTCGATTGGATGGTAATAACCAAGTTCCTCGATGGTCTTTCCATCACGCGGGGCCTTTTGGTCCATTACCACTATACGGTAGTATGGACGTTTCTTGGTTCCGAATTTCTTTAGTCTGATTCTGGCGCTCATGGGGTCCTCCTCACAATTCCCCGCCGGTGGTCCGGCGGAAGGTCCGGCCTTGGTCGAATCCCGCCCGCAGGTCCGGACGGTTCCCTAGGAGTCTGTGGGGCTTTAGCCCAAATGATAAAGAAAATGCACAATTTTGTGCATTTTCTACCTTGCAGACTCCCAAAGGAGCCCGAAAATCGGAGATTTTTGCGGTCAAAGGCCGCAAAAATCCACAAGTCCCACAGGCTCCTAGG
>JAIRND010000137.1 GCA_031258225.1 Treponema sp.
GAACGAACCGGTGAATGAACGGTAACCAAAAGAACAACTACCGGGAAATAACACGGGGAAGGCGAAAACACGCCGGGTGGTACGGTTTGGCTTACATTTTACGCGGTACATGCCAAATGCTTCCTTATCTGCCGCTGGTCTTTATTCAAATGCCAGGAGTTTGTCGCGCTTCGCGCGTGAAACCCCAAGTCATCGAAGATGACAAATCGCCGAATAGGTACCACCTATGAGGCGATGCAACTCCGAAGCAGCCCATTTATCGTGGTTTTTGCGACACAACGTGGAGCAAAAACCTACAAGTACAACAGACTGCTAGTATACCAGCCTTTGACAAACCAGTCAAGGGCTAGGAGTCTGTGGGGTTTTCAGGCTTCCCACACGGTGTCGCCGGCGATCATCGTACGGATCACCTGAGCCCGGTGGATTTCCCCGGGGGGGAGGCTGAAAATGTCCCGATCGATGAAGCAGAGGTCCGCCCAAAACCCGGGGGCGGCGCGGCCAAGTTCCCGCTCGGCAAAGGCCGCGTAGGCGGAGGCGGCGGTATAGGCGTCCACCGCGGCGGCCAGGTCCACCCGCTCGGCGGGGCAAAAGCCCCCTGGCGGGTAAAAACCCCGCCGCGGGTCCTGGCGGGTTACCGCCCAACTGATGCCCAAGAGGGGGTTAAGATCGCTTACCGGGGCGTCGGTCCCGTAAGATACGGGCAGGCCCAGGCGCTCCATCGTCCCCCAGGCGTAGGAACCGGAGGCCAAGCCCGGCCCCACGCGGCTTTCAAGGATGCACATGTCGTCCGCGAGGAATACGGGCTGGACCAGGGCAAGCAGCTGGTTCCGGGCCATGCGCTCCAACTGGGCCCTCCTGGTGATCTGGCAGTGGACAATGCCGTGCCGCAGGGGGTTGGCGCCGGGGCCGGTAACCTCCTCCAGCGCGGAGATGACCGCCTCCATCGCGGCGTCCCCGATGGCATGGACGATGACCTGCATGTTATACGAGGCGGCCCGGCGGACAAAGGCGCGGAGCTGTTCTTCCTCCAGCACGGGGAAGCCCCGGGTCTCCGGTTTGTCCCGGTAGGGCTCCGTCATCCAGGCGGTCTGCCCGCCCAGCGTGCCGTCCATGAACAGTTTGACAGAACCCATCCTGAGAAAAACCCCCCGTTCCCCTTCCCACAGCGCCGTACCGGGCAGACCTCCCCGCTCCTTTACGTGGTCCAGCCAGGCTTCATCGGCGGAGATGCCGCACTGCAGGCTGACCCGGGGGAATCCCGCGCCGCGGCCGCCGTTTTCAGCCTCGGCGTAGATGCTCCGGTACACTTCCGTAACCTCATCGTAGTCCGGGCCCTGGCTGTCGTTGGTCCCCAGGGCGGTTATACCCAGTGAAAGGGCCGTCGTCATGGCCCGTTTAAGGTTCTCCCTCATCTGGGCCCTGGTGGGTTCCGGCACCAAACGGCGGATAAGGCCCGCGGCGTTTTCCCGCAGTACCCCGGTGGGCCGCCCGGCGCCGTCCTTCTCGATGGTCCCCCCCTCCACATCCGGGGCGTGTTCGGCAAGGCCGGCCATACGCAGGGCCAGGGAATTGCAGTAAATGGTATGCCCGCAGTGGCGGCTCATGATCACCGGGTGTTCGGAGGAAACCCTGTCCAGGTCCTCCCGGTTAAGGTCCCGCTTTTCGGCGGTAAAGAGGTCCGGGTTTACGCCGCCGCCCTGCACGTAGGTTCCCGGAAGCGGCTTGTCCCGGGCGATAAGCGCCCTGCCCCGGCGGATCAGATCTTCCACCGAATCCGCGCCGGTCCCGTCCACCATGCCGGCATAGCGCCCCAGCCAGTGCAGGTGCAGGTGGCTGTCGTGGAAGCCCGGCAGTACCAGGGCCCCGGCGGCATCTATCGTTTCCGCCCCCGCGGGCAAGGCGGCAAGCAGTTCCTCCGAGTCGCCCAGGGCGCGGATCCTTCCCCCCTCGATGCGGAGGGCCTGGCAAAAATCGCCCTGGCGATTTACGCCTTGGCGATTTACGCCATGATAGATTTTGCCGTTGTAGATGACCCGCGTCATACCGCCCCCGCGCCGCTACAACGACGCCCGGTAGGCGCCCAAATGGTGGAAATCCCTGGTTTTGGCCTTGAGTTCCCCAATGGCCTTTTCAAAATCCCCGGCGGCCTCGGGGACGCTCACGTCAACATAAAAAAGATACTCCCAGGGTTTGCCCTGGATGGGCCGGGACTCCAGCTTGGAAAGGTTGATCCCCCGGTCGCTGAGTATTTTTAGACAGGCGAACAGGGCCCCCGGTTCATCGGGAACGGAGAACACCAGGCTTGCCTTGTTGGGGGCCCCCGAACCGAGGCTGGGGGGAACAACGGCCCTGTCCCCAAGGCGGCGGGAAATGATCACGAAACGGGTATAGTTGAGCGGGTTGGTCTCGATCCCCGTCTTGAGTACCTTGAGACCGTGGGCCAGAGCCGCGGCCTCCCCGGCGATGGCGGCAACCTTGACCGCCCCCTCCCGCGCGATGGAGGCCACCGCGCCGGCGGTACTGGTAACCGGCTCCAGGGTCCAGTGGGGGTACTTTTCCAGAAAATGTTTACACTGGGCAAAGCCCTGGGGATGACTGCGGACAACCGTAATGGTATCCAGCGCGGCCCGCTCATCGGCAATAAGGCAGTGAACGATCCTCAGCTTGATCTCCCCCACGATGGCGACATCGCCGTAACGCAGGAACAGGTCGTAGTTTTCATGGATGGACCCGGTCTGGCTGTTCTCCACCGGGACCACCCCGGCAATGGCCGAACCTTCCAGCACCGCGTCGAAGATCCCCGGAAAACTCTGAACCTGGAGCCGGGGGACCCCCTCTCCAAAGGCCCGCATAAGGGCCTGCTCCGCGAAGGCGCCGTTTTCCCCGCAGAACGCCACCGGCTTTTGCCCCGCGGCTTTTCCACCGTCCGGGGGTGGCAACCCGTGAAAACTCCGGATCGACGCGGGATGGGGGGTTCTAAGGAGTTCCTTCCCCACCACCGGGGCCAGGGCCTGGATGTCCCGCATAAGCCGCTCAAACTGCTCCGGGTAAAGTGATTGGGGACCGTCGGAAAGGGCCTCGTCGGGCCGGGGGTGGACTTCCACCGTAAGACCGTCCGCGCCGGCGGCGACGGCGGCCAGGGCCGCGGAGCTTACCTTGCCCCGTATGCCCACCGCGTGACTGGGGTCCACGATAACCGGCAGGTGGGACAGACCCTTGACCACGGGGATGGCGGAGATGTCCAGCGTGTTGCGGGTATAGGTCTCAAAGGTGCGGATACCCCGCTCACAGAGAACCACATCGGCGGTTCCCGCCGCCAGAAGGTACTCCGCGGAGAGGAGCCACTCCTCTATGGTGGCGGAGGGGCCGCGCTTGAGAAGCACCGGCTTCCCCAGGCCGCCCACTTTTTTAAGGAGCTCAAAGTTCTGCATGTTCCGGGCCCCAATCTGGAACATGTCGGTAAGGTCTTTCATCTGGAGCGCCAGCTCCGGGGACACCACTTCCGTAACCAGGGGCATACCCTGGGCTTCCCCCGCCTCTTTCATAAATTCAAGACCCCGCATGCCAAGGCCCTGAAAGGCGTAGGGGCTGGTCCGGGGTTTATAGGCCCCGCCCCGCAGCATAACGGCGCCGCTTTCCCGCACCAGCGCGGCGGTCTCCATGATCTGCTCCCTGCTTTCCACCGCGCAGGGACCGGCAATCACGGTGATCCGGGAACCGCCGATCATGACCCCCGGCAGCGGGGGACGGGCGGCCACCGTTACGATGGTATCTTCCGCCTTGGTCTCGCGCGAAACAAGTTCGTAGGGTTTACTGGTCGCCGCAACCCGTTCCACGCCGGGCAGAAGCCCAAGTTCACGGATGTCCACGACCCCCTTGCCGGAGGCGCCGATGATCTCGTCCTCACCAAAAAACTGCTCCCTTACGGTAAAGCCCCGGTCCCGCAGATATATACGGAGCATTTCTTTGTCATGGGAACCGGCAGACTTGGAGAGTACGACGATCATAGGACCCCCTTGTAGCTGGCTATGTTAGTACGCGCGGGGGTCGTTATGCAATGGTCCCGGTGTTCGTTCAGCCCAAAAAGAGTTCCGTGGGCAGGTACGTGTCCTTCATGTGCCAGGGGGCATAGCGGTTCATCGTGTGGATGTAATTCGCGTACTTGCGATCACTAACCGTAATATGCTTGAGTATGTGCTCCCGCAGCGCGGGAATCGACTTTTTTAAAAGCGCCTCCTCGCCGGTACCAAGGTACACCAGATACCGGTTGATAAACTCAATAGCTTTACTGTGTTCCTCCTTATGTTCATGGAATTCAGGAAACGCGATGCGGGAAAGAAGCTGTTCCTCCACGAAAATGTGGTAACGCAAAAAGCTGACCAGGGACGAAACGCCCTGCCGAAAAAAATCCTGTGATATTTCATCCTTTTTGTAACAGTTCAGGTACAGATTATTAAACATACTGATAATCTGTTTGTGCTGTTCGTCAATAGACTCAATGCCAACCGAATAACTATTATCCAACTGAATAACGTTGTATTCCATACCGTCTCCTTGGTGCCCCTGAATACCGGCCCCCCATCGGGACCGCCGGCCGTCATAAAAGGCTGCCCTATGAAGGCTATGACAATCCTGTCTCTGTTCTCTCAGTCTTTTTTGAAACCTTATGTTATTTTTTGATATCCCGCGGGCACGTTTTCGTGAAAAAAACCCAAAAATGGGGATTTTTCTCCGTACCGGAAGGGAAAAACCAAAAAGATCGGCTTTTATACCATTTAACGAAAAATGGGCAACGGCGGGGAATCCGGCCCCGGCGGCCATATCACGATAAACGCATGGAAATTAAAGCGAATAGCCCAGCCCATAAAATTCCTATGCGTTTATCCTGGGCCCAAAACCTTGACCCGGCCCGGGGGGGGACTATAAACTATACATTGAGGCTTTTTAGGCCCGGCCGGGCCGCGGGAACTATCGTGTCAGGGGGCCACAGGGAGACAACAATGAAGAAATTGCTTGGCGTACTGATAGTATGCTATTGTTCCGCCGTTTTCTCGTGCGAGAGTTTGGAGGTGGAGGAGGACGGGATACCGGAGGCCGGCCAAGCGGAAAGTACCGGCGGCAGACAGGACAATTCTTCGGCCGGCGTCTTGTCCTCGGTGGACAGAGCCTCTCAGCCGGTACCAAGCCAAAGAAGCGATTCCTCCGATCCTGACTGGGATATCGCCGTCCTGGACACGGCAAAACATGTCAATTACCTTTCCCCTGTCGAAAAAAGCGTTATTCTGGAGATAAACAAGGTCAGGGCCGATCCGAAAAAGTACGCCAGACTGTACATCCGGCCGGAATTGCAGTACTACAGCGGAAAGTTCTACCGGAAGCCGGGCCAGGCGAGGATCCAGACCTACGAGGGCGTCAAGGCGGTGGAGGAGTGTATCACCGTTCTGATGAACCTGGGGAGCGCGCCGCCCCTTACGCCGGAACCGGGCCTGTCCCGGGCGGCAAGGGACCTGGCCTACGAGCAGGAGAGGACCGGGCAGACGGGACATACGGGGATCGACGACAGCACGCCCCTTACGCGGATACGCCGGTACGGCGGCGGCCATACCGTAACCGCGGAGAACCTGTACTACGGGGCGGAACAGGCGCGGGAAATCGTGGTCCAACTGCTCATTGACGACGGCATGGCCACCCGTGTCCAGCGGGCCAACATCCTGAACGGGCATTTCAGCCGGGCCGGCGTCTCGTTCGCCTCACATCCAAGCTACAAATCCGTCTGCGTCATTACCTTTGCCGACGCGTACATGAGCGATTAAGGGCGGGCTCCCGCCGTGGTTAAATATTGCCCCCTGAGGTGTTCCCCCTCCATTGCACCCCCAGGGTCAGCGAAACACCGGGCATATAGTAGCCGGCAAAGGACTCGTAGTGGGAGTTGGCGATATTCCGCAGGGACATAAAGGCTGTTACATGACTGCCAATATCCTGATTTACCGTGGCGTTAATCGTCAGGTGCGGGTCCAGGGGCATTTCGTTCATGGTATCCGCGTAGCGGGTAGTTTCGTAGTGGGCTTTCAAAAGAACGGAACCGGTATTCCAGACCAGGTCAACAGAACCGCCAACAATATGGGTCGGCATGTAGGGGATACGGTAGCCGTCGGAATAGGTGAGGGTCCCGCTTAACAGCCAGCTCAACTGGTACTGATACGTCGCGCCGAGTTTTAACGACTTTATACCATGCGGGGTGACAGGGATCCGTACCGTTGGCCTTACATCAAAGCCGATAAACTGCGCGGTACCGATGTTCTCAGGCGACCATCTGCCTCCGGCGCTCTTTATCCAGTGGATCGAGTTTTCTGTCCACTGGGCGTAAAATGTGGAGTCCATAGCAAGAATGTCGTTGGGCGTCCATTCGCCCGTAAGGTCCGCGCCCAGGCCGTCTTCGGGTTTCAGGTTGGGATTACCCACAAAGATATTGTCCAGGCTCCGGTAGTAGAGGTCATCAAAGTCCGGGAACTTAAAACCGCGGAAATAGTTGTTTTTAAGCGTAAAAGTACCGGTAATCTTCCAGGAGAAGCCGATCTTGGGAATGATCACGGCCTGTTTCGCGTCGGTCGCGCCTTTTATCGAACCGATAACCATAAACTTTTTTAGGACGGGAAAGAACTCCGCCGTCAGATAGACGCCGCCCTGGTTTCCGATTTTCACCGGCTGGGTTTCCGTCGCGCTCCGTGAGTCGATGTAAAGGAAGCGCCAGTCCGCTCCGGCGCGGAGGGTGAGATTGTCATAAGGATACCAGCCCCAGCGGTTTATAGCGGTGATATAGTGGTCAAAACTTTTGATGTCCACGCCGTAACTGGTATTTGAATACTGATAGGTGAACGATCCCTCTGTTGAAATATCGTCCCGAAACGCCACCGGCGCGTTGAACATCAGATTTTCAGAAATCTGGAAATCTTTGGCAATCGCCGAGCCCACGGAATTGGGCGTAATGGGAAAGTCCCTGTAGGCGAAGTAGGCTTTGGTGTCGGAGAGGAAGATCGCGTTCCTGGGCAAGTCCCAGACGAATGACGCCTGGACTCCCGTGTCTTTTATCTCGTTACTGATCTTGCGGCGGGAAAAACCGTAGTCGTCCTCGTAAAGATAATGGTTCCCCGCGAGGTTTCCGAAGGCCGACGTTTTCCAGGAAAACCTTTCCGATCCGTAACCGGCAAAAAGGCTTAAAGTCTGCATATCCAAAAGGTCAATATACTCCGGTTTCCCGATAGCCCCTTTGGCATGCCGTTTGTTGTATTCCCCGGGCAGATAGCCCGTGTTGGAAAACGTGCCGCCCAGGTTAAGTCCTTCCGGCTGTTTCTTGACAGTAATAATGTTGATGACGCCGCCCAGCGCCCCCGACACGTTATACTTTGTATCGGACCCGCCGTAAATGACTTCAATACGTTCAACGTTGTTCATATCGATTTGACTCACGTCGAACTCCCCGGAGCGGGGAGAATTGGCGGGCACTCCGTCAATGAGGATGGCGATACGTTCGGTGTCAAAACCCCGCATGTTAATTTCGGTCTGGTTGCCGTAACCGCCGTAGCGGGTAATGCTCATGTCCAGTTCGTCCTCAAGCAGGGTTGTCAGGTCCTGGGGATGGCGCTGTTCAATCTGGTCTTTGGTGATGACTTCCATCTTCTGGGTCGTTTCAGGCGTCCCGGTGATGGTAAGGCCCTCGGCCTGCCCAAAGTCCAGGTAGTCCTCCTGGGATTCTTCGTCCGTGTCCGGCGCGCCCGGCGCTTCCTGCGCGAAAAGCGCCGGGAGGCCAAGCGTAAAAATCATCAAAACAAGCCCCGTTTTCATCGCCAACTATTCCCTGTCCTGAGGAATCACCACACCCCAGGCTATATACTCAGATTCATTTTCGATGGTGTTATTGTCGATGGCTTCCTGTAACGTAGCTGTTTCGGTGTAGTAGCGGCCCCCCGCGTAGAGCGCGGCAAGGTCAACCGCGTTGGCCATTTGAACAATGTCGGGTTTTAGCACGCGGTAGTAAATACCAAAGAAAGGCTTTTCGCCCCGCGCAAGCCCCTGTCCGCCGTTATATCCGCCTGAATCCCAGAGCCAATTCGGATCGCAGCCCTTAAAATACTCAATGATGATCGCGCCCCGGTTGGGATCGTTGTTAAAAAGATTTATCGCCCGCACTACGCCCATATAGGCAAAACCCCAGTTGCCGCTTGTGGGAAGGCTGTAATCGTCCGACTGGCCGTAAACCGTATCGTCGTAAAAAACAAAATAATCGCCGCTGCCAGGAGGCCCGCCTGAGTATGTCTCATAGGGTACGGTCATATCCGGGAACATGTCGATTTTTTTGCCGCCATTTTTGCTGTCATCGAGCATCAGGGCGGCAAAATCGCCCCATTTGCCGATGCGGTAGCCGTCTAGCCTGCCTATACCCGCGTAATGGGAATACCAAACGCCACGGCCCGCAGTACCGCCGGACAGAAACTCCATGCGTTCCTCAAAGACGCTGTCCCCCGGCTCGTACGTTCCCGTCTGGTCCGCGCCGCCCAGTTTGCCGTAGGTATAGACATCGCAGG
>JAIRND010000149.1 GCA_031258225.1 Treponema sp.
GTCAATTTCCCCGGCCAGGCTTATGCCCGCCTTTTCCCGGGCCGTTCCGGCTACCGCCTGGACTTCCGCGTAGTTTGCCATGGCGTAGTCCCGGCTGTCCCGCACACAGGATCCGGTGAGAATGTCGTGAAAGTGGTTAAACAGAACCTTTCGCCAGGCGTGTTCCAGCTTCTCCGGCGGGTAGTGCCTGCCCGTTACTATCTTGCTCATCGCGTCCAGGGCTTCGGCGTCCAGAAGGGCCGCTTCACCATGGCGGTTCCCCATCTTGATCCTGCTCTGGGTGGTGTAACAGCCGGTAAACACAAAGTTAATCTCCCTGTCTACCAGGGGAAGTTTGTCCCGCACCGTTTCGGCGGCCCTGAAGTACTCGGCAAACGTACCAAAGCGCAGCGCCGGATAGACGGGCCATTCCCTGAGTTCCAGTATTGTTTCAATGTCCCGCCTTGTGGGACCGCCGCCGTGATCGCCCACCCCGTACACGATAAGGGAGGTTTTAAGACCAGCGCAGGCTTTGGCCAGATCGACCGCGTCAACGGCTATTTCATCCCGAATACCCCGGTTGTACCAGTAGGGTTCGCGCTGACAGATAAGTTCCGCCCCCGACGGGGAACGCCAGCGGTACAGAACATGGTTTTCCGCCAGGCCCCGGCAATGGTACAGGTACCTTACCCCGCCGTAGGCGTCGATCTCCGGGATATTGGCGCTGTGACCAAAGGTATCGGGTGAAAAATCAATGGTAAGGCTTGCGGGGTCCACACCCCAGGCGGATTGGAGGTAGTTCTTTGTATACCCGATATGTCTAAGGAGGGATTCGGTGTTGGGCATATTTTTGTCGGTCTCCACCCAGGCGGAGGCGGTTACCTCCCAGCGGCCCTCCTGTATGCGCCTTTTAATGGCCTCCATCAGTTCGGGATCGTACTGTTCCACCAGGTGATAGCAGGACGCCTGGGACTGGGAGAAGGTAAAGTCCGGGTATTCGTCCATAAGGTGAAGGATGGTACGGAAGGTTGCCAGCGCCGACTGAACGGTTTCCTGCCAGCTCCACATCCAGTTCATGTCGATATGGGCGTGGGAGGCAAACAGGACCGTGTATTCCCTGGCGGCTTTTCCCAGGGGGAGAATGGCCCGCTCGGCTTCCGCGCAGGCATCCCCGGTAAGAACCCCCTGGGCGTCAAGGCTTTTTTCGAGTATTTCCAGGGCCCTGGCAATTTCAGCGTCCCAGGCGCCCCCGGAAGCCCCGGACAACCTGACGGCAAAACCAAGTTCGGCAAGGATGCGCCGGTTTGCCGCGCTGGGCGCCGTATAGCCGTACCGTACATGGTCCGGCGCTCCTGTTCCCTGTTCCCAGCCCCTGCTTATCCGGCTTCCGCCGGTCCGTGCCCTGATGTTCCGTAACCTTCCAGCCAGTGCGGCCATAGAATACTCCTTATCCCTTTTCAAGTCTTACAGCCATAGTATCGCTTCTTTTGAACGATTGTCCATAGTACATTATTGTTTTACCATGGAAACAAGGAGCGGATGCCGATATGGGTGTTAATAAATTTCCCGGAAAGAGGGCGATTGGTTTTTTCATTGTCACAAGTTTTGTCGTAATTATTATGGCGGCGGCGGGTATCGTCCTGATAATTTATATGCGGCACTATAAAAATCCATCGGAACAAAAACTGATTGAAGCGGGTATAGCGGAAAAAATAACCAAAGTTGGCGATGTTGATTTTAACTACGCGGAAGGGCAAAACAATGGACCGGCATTACTTTTGCTGCACGCGCAGACGCTGGACTGGTTTACGTACAACAAAGTGCTGCCGGCGCTGGCAAAAAAATTTCATGTATTTGCGGTAGACTATCCTGGCCACGGAAAGACCATGTGCCCTGATGATTATGTCATGACAATTATGTCATGACAATTATGTCATGACAGCCGGTCAAATCGGAAACGATTTGGTAAATTTTATTGAGACGGTGATCGGGGAGCCTGTTTATGTAACCGGAAATTCGTCAGGTGGACTTTTAACTGTCTGGCTTGCGGCCAACAGGCCGGACCTGGTAAAGGCGGTTGTTTTGGAAGATCCTCCGTTATTTTCTTCTGAACCTGATTAAAGTTGTTGTAAATGACTATAAGAACGCAAACCCCGGAAGACCGGTCGGGATAGCGTTTTTGCCAATTTCCGTACAGGAAATGCTGAGGGGCTTAAATTACTACGATCCGCGGTTTGGCGCTTCATTTCATGATGGAACCTGGAATGGGGGGTTTGATCATGCTGACGCACTGATGAGGATTCAATGTCCGGCGCTGTTGATTCATGCTCATTTTGAGATCATGGAAGATGGTACGTTGAATGGCGCATGAACAGGCCAGCCGGGCTGTTTCATTAATTCCGTACTGCCAATATGTAAAGGTTGATGCCGGCCATGTTACAAATCTTGAAGTTCCTGAACGGTTTATACAGATTATTGAGGAGCGTTTTTTGACCAGGGCCGGGAGTTTGTTGCGCTCGCGCGCAAAATAGTAGGCAGTCAATATTCAAACTGTGGATAGTTCAGTTTGATACGTGCCCTGACCTTCCCCGCCCCTGTAGCGGTCACGAGAGGGAGTTAAGGTTAGGCGGCTATCAAGCCTAAAACCTCAGGTTGAATGGTGTCTGACTACACCACAAAGAGGGCAGAGTCGTGGAGTCCATAATGTGTCTACATTATGGACAGACTCGAATTATTATACTCTTTACGTTTGCGGACCGGCCCGCGTTTTGACTGGATCATTCCGCGCCCCCGGCATGGCCGGGGAACGCGGAATGCTACTCTTTTTTCGTGATTTAAAACAACTCAGATGAGTCGTTTATATGACTGGTACCGTTTACCGCTTTGTGTCATTCAAAGAATGTGTGTTTAATGATCCACTGTTGCATCCTTACAGGCAGGAAGAATGTGGCGTAAATACCCAGGGTAATTATCGAAAGCAGGAACCAGATAATGTATTTGCCGAACAACTGGGCACCGGTTCCGTCAAATTTAAGGCGTTTTCCCTCGATAACCGTGTGGGATGTCAGCCACCTCTGCCTGTAGGCGACCGCCCACGGTACACCAATTCCAAGTGTGATGAGACTAAGGAATCCCGCGGCCAGATTGGTTCCAAAGTTGCCCAATACGCTTCCGTCAAATGCCGATGTCCTTTCAATGTCGTTACTCATTTTCCGCTCCAAAAAATAATTACAACCCCGCGCCGTGAGCGCCTCCGCACTATACGGGCAGCTACCTTCCACTAACAGCGGTATGGTAGCTGAAGATTGGTTATTGGACGTGTTCAACAACCTATTACTGAACCCTATCGGGTTTGGGTTGTTGAACAAGTCTCGCAAAATGCGGAGCATTTTGCGGATTTTATAAAGAATTTGTTCGATAACTGAAGTTATCGAACAACGCTATTCACTCAAAATGGTCTCCGGCGTTCGCGGCCCGGGGGGCCGGTAGCTTTTGGTTGGGTGTGTATTCCGATGGGCGCCATGAGGAAGTGGTTACATGGGCAAGGAGATATACGTATGCGTGGGGGGGGGGGGGGGGCACTATTAAGAATGAGTTGTTGCGGCATCTGTACCGTCTTAAACTGTGCCATCGTTAACACCATGTTCCACCTTTGGCGCGTGAGGCCAAGACCACGTTGATCCACGATAGGTTAGCATGGGGGAAGCGGGTAGTCAAGCGAATTTTGACTTTTTATGAATTTTTTGTTGTTTTTTTAGCCGGCGGTACCGTGCGGACAAATTGGTGCCTGGCACCGGATGGGCGCAGGCGTGCAGGTTGCGCGAGGCCCTCTATATGGCGTATGCTTCTGGGAAATGCCGCTACCTGTGTGGGTGGGGGCTATTTTTAGCGGTTTGCGGGGGGAGGGGGAAATGAAGATTGCCCGTTATTTTACCGACGCGGCGCACGGGCCGTACCGGGACATGGTGTGGGAGAAGCGGAGGAGCGAGATCCGCGGTTCCAGCGGGAAGTTGGTGTTTTCTGAGGATTGTGTGGTTGTTCCGGCGGGCTGGAGTCAGATTGCGGCGGATATTCTGGCCCAAAAGTACTTCCGGAAGGCGGGGGTTCCCGGGGACAGGATCTATGACTGGAAGGCGAGGCTTCCGGCGTGCGGGGGGGATGATCCGGGGAATGATCTGCCGGAGGATGGGGCGGAGCATGACGCCCGGCAGGTTTTTCACCGGCTGGCCTATACCTGGATGGATTGGGGGCGGAAGAACGGGTACTTTGACACGGCGGAGGACGAGAGGGCCTTTTATGACGAGACGTGCTATATGCTGGCCCGGCAGTTCGCGGCTCCGAATAGTCCGCAGTGGTTTAATACGGGGCTTTACGCGGTTTACGGTATTGATGGGCCGCCGCAGGGGCACTACTACTACGATTCTCAGGCGGGGTGTGCGGTAAAATCCGACAGTGCCTACAAGCGGCCTCAGCCTCACGCGTGTTTTATCCTCTCCGTGGAAGATGATCTGGTGAACGAGGGGGGTATTATGGACCTGCTGACCAGGGAGGCCCGGCTTTTTAAGTACGGTTCCGGTACGGGGTCCAATTTTTCCAGGATACGGGCGGCGGAGGAGCGGCTTTCCGGCGGGGGGGTGTCGTCGGGGCTGCTGTCGTTTCTTAAGATTGGGGACCGTTCGGCGTCGGCGATTAAAAGTGGGGGGACGACGCGGCGGGCGGCCAAGATGGTAACGCTGGACGCGGATCATCCGGATGTTGAACGTTACGTGAACTGGAAGGTCCAGGAGGAGCACAAGGTGGCGAGTCTGGTTACCGGTTCGGCGATTGTGAAGAAGCATCTGGACGGTGTTACAAAGGCTCTGGTGAATTTCCGGGGGCCTGAGGAGGACCGGTTTAACGCCGGTAAAAACCGTGAGTTGGCCCTGGCCCTGCAAGGCGCACTGGGGGACAAGATTCCCCCGGGTTACCTGTACCAACTGCTGCGTCGTCTTGAACAGGGGGATACGGACCTTGATCTTCAGGTTTTCTCCACGGCCTGGGATGATGATGCGTACAACACGGTGTCCGGGCAGTCCAGTAACAACAGCCTGCGGGTAAGCGATGAGTTTTTGCGGGCGGTGGTGGAGGATGGTCCCTGGTGTCTCACGGGGCGGGTGGATGGGCAGCCGGTGAAGACGATTAGGGCCCGTGATCTGTGGGAGCAGGTGGCCCGTTCGGCCTGGGCCTGCGCGGATCCGGGGCTGCAGTACCATACGACGATTAACGATTGGCATACCTGTCCGGCGGGGGGGGAGATCCGGGCGTCTAATCCCTGTTCGGAGTACATGTTTCTGGACGATACGGCCTGTAATTTGGCTTCTCTTAACCTGGCCTTGTTCTACGACCAAAAGACGGGGGTTTTTGACGTGGAGGGCTACCGGCACGCGATTGGGATATGGACGATGATCCTTGAAATTTCCGTGGTTATGGCCCAGTTTCCCGCGCCGAAGATTGCGGAGCTTTCCTACGAGTACCGGACGCTGGGGCTGGGTTTTGCCAATTTGGGGTGTCTCCTGATGATTATGGGGCTGCCCTACGACTCTGAGGAGGGCCGGGCGGTGTCGGGGGCGCTTTCGGCGATTCTGACGGGGGAGGCCTACGCCCAGTCCGCCCGGATGGCCGCGGCGCTGGGGTCTTTTGTCCGTTACGGGGAGAACGCGGAGGCCATGTTGAGGGTGATCCGTAATCACCGCCGGGCGGTGTATAAGGCCCCGGCCCATGAATACGAGGGGGTACATACGGCGCCCAGGGGTATAGACGAGCGTTTTTGTCCTTCCTACCTGCTGGAAGCCGCCAAAGCCGCCTGGGACCGGGCCCTGGAACTTGGGGCGGCTCACGGGTTCCGCAACGCCCAGGTAAGCGCCATTGCCCCCACAGGGACTATTGGTCTTCTGATGGACTGCGATACGACGGGGGTGGAACCGGACTTTGCGCTGGTCAAATTCAAGAAACTTGCCGGCGGGGGGTACTTTAAGATCATCAACCAGTCGGTGCCGCCTGCCCTGGCGGCGCTGGGGTATACGCCGGAGTGTATTGAGGAGATCGTGGCCTACGCCACGGGCCGGAAGACTCTGGACGTTAAGGCCGGCGGGGGGGACGTGAACCCCATTAACCACGGGGCCCTGATGGCTAAGGGCTTTAGCGCCGGGGCAATTCAGGCGGTGGAGGACGCGGTAACGGCGAGTCTGAGTTTGGAGGAGGTTTTTACCCCCTGGACCCTGGGTAAGGACTTTGTGGAGGAGGTTCTGAGGGTTCCTGAAGCGACCTGGTCCCTGCCGGGTTTTAGTCTGCTTAAGCATCTGGGCTTTACGGAGGCGGAGATTGACAAGGCGGAACGGTACGCCTGCGGTGTTATGGGTCTGGAAGGGGCGCCGGGTCTGAAGGTGGAACATTACCCGGTCTTTGATACCGCCATGCCGTCGGGGAAAAATGGGCGGCGCAGTATCCTTTGGACCGCCCACATTGGTATGATGGCCGCGGTGCAGCCCTTTATTTCCGGGGCTATCAGCAAGACGATCAAGATGCCCAACGGGGCAAGTTACGAGGATGTTAAGGGGGCTTATCTGCTCTCCTGGCAGAGCGCCTTGAAGGCGGTGGCCCTGTACCGGGACAACTCCAAACTTTCCCAGCCCCTGTCCACCATAGCTCCCGGTGTGGACCCCCTGGCGGACACGATTAGGGATATGGAGCGGGGGCTTCACAGTCCCGGCCGGACGGCCCTTGAGCGGGTTGTGCCGCGGGTCCTGCGGGGGGGCCGTAAGTCTCTGCCTGCCCGGCGTTCGGGCTATACGCAGAAGGTCAAGATTGGCGGGCAGACTATCTATGTCCGTACCGGTGAGTACGATGACGGCAGCCTGGGGGAAATTTTTATCGACATGCACAAGGAGGGGGCGGCCTTTCGCAGTCTGTTGAACAACTTTGCCATTGCCGTTTCCCTGGGGCTTCAATACGGGGTGCCCCTGGAGGAGTATGTTGATGCCTTTACCTTTACCCGTTTTGATCCCAGCGGCACGGTTCAAGGGCATAACTACGTAAAGATGTCTACGAGCGTTATCGACTATATCTTCCGGGACCTGGCGATTAGCTACCTGAGACGTAACGATCTGGGGCATATTAAGCCGGAAGATTTTTCACTCAACAGTACGGCCGGCGGTTATCCCGAGGACCCGGTTGAGGGTGCGCCGGGGGGGGACCCTGTGGCCGGTCCGCCTGTGGATAGTCAGGCTTCCCAGGCCCGGATCAAGGGTTACGAGGGGGATCCCTGCCCGGTTTGCGGTTCTTTCACGCTGGTCCGCAGTGGTACCTGCATGAAATGTGATACCTGCGGCGGGACCACCGGCTGTAGTTGACGTACTACGGCGCCTGCGCCCCCGGTCTTGAGGGGTACGTCGCGGAGGTTTTGAAGGAGCGGTTTCCGGACCTTTCGATTACCCTTTCCCTTTCCGGCGCACTGGTCTTTGAAACATCCTGTTCCTACGACCGGTTTAACCTGTTCTGCTTTAACAACGTATTCCGGCTTATCGGCAGGGCGGTACCCTACGGAAACGGCGGGGACCCCCGGAAGGCCCTGGAACGTTTTGTCCTGAGTTTTCCGCGCCGGCAGGCGGGAGAGGGGCTTGTTTCCGCTTCCACAGCAGGTCCGTTTCCCGCGGGAGCGGGGTTCCGGGTGGTTTTTTCACTGGAAAACACCCCTGCCGCGGTAAGCGAGGACTTGCGGGCCAGGGCGGAGGATCTGATTGCCTCCGGTTCGGGGCTCCGGGTGAACCGGAGCAAGCCCGGCGTGGAATTCTGGTTTCTCCTGCGCCGGGAGGGGGCCTTTTTTATGAGGCGGCTCTCCCGCCACCGTGCCTGGGACAAGCTGCTGCACCCGGGGGAGCTTCCCCCGCCCCTGGCCTGGGTACTCTGCCGGCTTTCAGACCCCCGGTCCGGTGAACGAATTGCCGATCCCTTTTGCGGCTACGGTTCGATTCCCGCGGCCCGGCTCCGCCATTTTCCCCCGGCGGAATTTTTCGCCTCGGATATCGACGGGCGTTCGTTGGCGGTAACAAAGGCCAAATTCAGGGGGAAAACGGCGCATTGCTGCCATGTTAACCGCCTTGATGTGGCGGAATTGCCCCGGCTTATTCCGCCGGCCAGCCTTGACGGTGTTATTACCGACCCGCCCTGGGGCTGTTACCGGCCCGCGGGCGCGTCCCCGGGGGCCGGGCCGGGGGAACTGTACGAGCGGAGCCTTGGGATTTTCGCGGGCCTTCTAAAACCCGGCGGCCGGGTCGTTATGCTCTGCGGTCGTGGGGACGAGGCAGGTACGGCGGCGGAACGGAACGGTTTCACGCTTGTCCGGCATATTCCCATCCTGCTTTCCGGCAAAAAGGCGGCGATCTACGCGCTGCGGGTATAGCAGGTGCTATTCAACCTGTGAGTGCCTGGCTAACAGGTAAGGAGTTTCGGGAAGCCGGACGTACTCAAACCTACAAGCGCGACAGGCTGCTAGTAGGCAGTCAATATTCAACCTGTGGATAGTTCACGTTGATACGTGCCTTGTCCTGACCTTAACCTTCCCCCTGATCCGGCAGGGACGGGGATAGCCCGGCGGAAAAACGCTTGTAGAATCC
>JAIRND010000160.1 GCA_031258225.1 Treponema sp.
TTCTTGTGGGGCTCGACTTCCGGGTCTGGTTCCCGGTCTACCGCTGCTGGACCGGGGAGAAACTTCCCCCGCTGGAAGGCTGGCGTTTCGGTCCCGCGTTAAAACTTACGCTGCGCTAGTACGCAGTCAGCATTCAACCTGTGAGTAGTTCAGTTTGATACGCCTTGAACGTAACCCTCTACCGCCTCCCGGCAGGGGCGGGGATAGCCCGGCGGAAAACGCTTGTAGAGTCCGCCTTCACTATCTTCAATACGTTGCGGCGGGGAATTCCAAATGTTCTCCACCGGGCTATCCCCGCCCCCGCAGCGGTTCACGATAGGGAGTTAAGGTTAGGCGGCTATCCAACCTAAAACCTCAGGTTGAATGGTGCCTGACTACACCACAAGGAGGGCAGGGTTGTGGAGGTTCGGGAAGCACCAAAAACCCCCACAATTACAATCATGACTGCGTACTAGCGGTTCGTGGGAATCGCGCTATTGCACAAATTTTCTTAATAAACTACAATAACCCCATGTTCTTGTTGACAGTATCTGGATATATAGACAAAAAACCCGCCACGGCTCACGGCTCACGGCTCATATTATACACTATTAAGAACACGGCGTGTCAACTATTTAACGCCTAATTTCCCGCTTTTTCATAGAGACAAACCGTGGGGTTGTCTCATTCCCCTAAAATTGTGTCAATTTTACCCATTTGGATACGCCTGTGATCTGGCCGTTGTACCGGGCAGGTCATGTGTTAAACGCGGTAACCGCGTATGCGGTTACAGATAACCATTGGTCCGGAGGCAATCATGATCGTAAGGAACGCCAAAAAGAGACGCTGGACAAAAAACGATACCCAGTTGCTCACCCTGGCCCTGCCTACGTCAATCTGGTTTGCCATCTTTGCCTACCTCCCCATGATGGGCGCGTTAATCGCGTTCAAGGAATTCCGCCCCGCCAGCGGATTCATAAAAAGTCTGTTCACCAGCCGCTGGCTGGGGATTGAAAATTTCTCTTTCCTGTTCAGAAACCCGATGATTTGGCATGTTATCCGTAACACCCTGCTCTACAACATGGCGATTATTACCCTGGGCCTGGTGGTACCCGTAACATTGGCCATTATCATCAGCGAGGTCTGGAACAAGAGGCTTGCCAAATTCTACCAGACCCTGATGTTCTTCCCGTTCTTTATCTCCTGGGTGGTGGTTTCCGCGCTGGTTATGGGTTTTCTTAGTTACGACCTGGGTATCTTTAACAAGATCCTGCTCTTCTTTGGGGGGGAGAAACGTCTCTGGTACCGGGAAATCGCGATGTGGCCGCCATTCCTTATTTTTATGAGTCAGTGGAAGGGCATGGGATACGGCATGGTCCTCTACCTGGCTGCCATTACCTCGCTGGACAAGACCGTCTACGAGGCCGCCATTATCGACGGGGCCACCAAGTGGCAGCAGATTAGAAAAATTACGCTGCCCATGCTTAAAAACATTATCATCCTTATGCTGATCCTCTCGGTGGGCCGTATCTTCTCCTCCGATTTTGGACTCTTCTACCAGATACCCCGGAACACCCCGTCCCTGTACGAAACGGTAACGACGATAGACGTATTCGTGTACACGCTGCTTAAGGAGGCATCCATCGGCATGAGTTCCGCGTCCTCCCTGGTACAGTCAACGGTCTGCTGTATCATGACGCTGGTAGTCAACCAGGTCGTTACAAAAATCGACCCCGATTCGGCGATGATTTAAGGGGTGGGGCATGAAATCGCAGCGCAGCGCCATATTACGCTTTACCCGCGTGGGTCCCTTTGCCAACGTAGTGTTCAATCTGGTACTACTGATTCTGTCTCTGCTGTGCGTCATTCCGTTTATCCTGGTCCTTTCGATTTCCCTGTCCGCCGAGGAAACGATACAGACCTACGGGTACCGGCTTATCCCCAAGGTCGTTTCGCTTGACGGCTATGTGTATCTCTGGAAGCAGGCGTCTATTATGATAAACGCCTTTGGCATGTCGGTCGTGGTAACCGCGTCCGGCACGGTCCTGGGGCTCCTGTTCTGTGCTTCCATGGGTTATGTCCTGTACCGCCGGGAGTTCATCCTTAACAGGTTCTATGTCTGGGTTGTGTTTATCCCCATGGTTTTTAGCGGCGGCATGGTAGCTTCCTATTTTGTTATGACCCAGGTGTTGTGGCTCAGGAATTCCCCCCTGGCCCTTATCCTGCCCCTCTGCGTTTCGTCGTTTAACATCATCATCTGCCGGACTTTTTTTCGTACCACCATCCCCGATTCGGTGGTGGAGTCGGCCATGATAGACGGCGCGGGGCACTGGACCATCTTCTTTCGTATTGTTATGCCCCTGTCGCTGCCGGTACTGGCCACCATCGGCCTCTTTATGAGTTTTAACTACTGGAACGACTGGTTCACATCTCTGCTGTACATCGATAATCCAATGTTCTACACCCTGTCGGCCTACCTTAACAAGATATTGGAGAATATCACGTATATCACTTCCAACACCCAGTTGCTTGGGGGATCCCAGGCGGAGCTTCTGGCAAGGCTGCCCCGGGAATCGGCCCGGATGGCTATTGTCGTTGTAACGGTGCTGCCCATTGTGTGTACCTATCCGTTTTTTCAGCGCTATTTTATTTCGGGTCTTACGGTGGGGGCTATCAAGGGATAGTTCATCACCAGGACATAAATTTATTTTGGAGGTTTGAGATGAAAAAGGCGATTGCGTTGACTCTGGCCCTGCTCAGTCTGGGCTCCCTGGCCTTTGGGGCCGCCAGGAGGCAAAGCGGTGGTGTTCCGACCGTGGTTTGGTATTTGGCGGGTCCGGGCCCCATTGCCGGTCCCGATCTGGCGGATAACATGAAGATCATGAGCGACTACACCCAGGAGAAGATCGGCGTCCGTTTCGAGCTGAGGGATGTTGTCGATAATACAAGGCGGAGCGTTATCCTTAATTCGGGCGAAGCTTTTGACATCATGTTTAGCCAGTCCGAGATCTCGGATTGGGTTCCCACCGGGGTGTTCGCGGATATTACCGACCGGGTACCGGTGGTGGCCCCGGCGCTGTGGAACTACGTGCCCAAGATGCTCTGGGACGGTGTACGGTGGGGTGGCAAGATCTACGCAGTACCCACATATAAGGATTCGTCGTTGACCGTGTTCCTGTTCTGGGACAAAAAGTACGTTGACAAGTACGCCCTGAATACCGGCAAGCGGCCCTATACGCTGGAAGATTTTGACAGGGACCTCCGTACCGTTAAGGCCGGAGAAGGCGCGAATTTCTACCCCTACATGAGCGCCGGGAGCAACGACCTGTGGCCCAACCTGTGGACCTTTGACAGCGTAGGCCCCGGTTTGGGGGTACGGATAGACGATCCCACCCGCCGTGTCGTGTCCACACTGGAACAGCCCGACACGCTGGCCAAGTACAAGATCCTCAGGGCCTGGTACAAGGAAGGCATTGTCAACCCCGACGCACCCCAGCTTACCGAGATTCCCCGCGGCAGGACTGTGAACTTTGATATTGCCTGGCCTTCCAAGGCGCAGGTTAGTGCATTGGCCAACGGGCTTGATGCCTATGTGCCCATCGATCTGAATACCCCCTTTGTAAGCACCGGCCAGGTCCGCGGTTCCCTCCAGGCCTTCAGCGCCAATTCTAAGTACATCGACGAGTCCCTCAAGCTGATCGAACTGGTCAACACCGACAGTAAGCTCCGCAACATGCTGGCCTTTGGCATTGAAGGCAGGAATTTCAGGTACATAGGCCCCAACCGGATTGAACGCCTTACCGACAACTATATAACCCAAGAGTGGGCCCAGGCCACCTTCTTTAATCTGGCCACCACGAGCGATCAGCCGGAAACCACCTGGGACGAGGTGCGCGCACAGAACGATCGGGCAGTTACCTCGCCCCTGATCGGTTTCTCGATGGACAATACCAGTATCCGCAGCGAAATTTCCAACCTGAACAACATCATGAACCGTTACAACGTCGAGCTGCTCTACGGCGCTGTCGAGCCCGAAGTGCTTATCCCCAGGATCATCGCGGAACTCAAGGCTGTTGGTTTCGACAAAGTCTGGACCGAAGCCCAGCGCCAGATTGACGAATATTTCAAGTAAGAATCAGTTACTATCCCCCCGCCTTGGGTGAAAACCCGGGGCGGGGGTTCCATTCTTAATTTAACACATGTATCTCCACAAAATCGTTAAACGGAAAATGCCCTTCTTCTTTTATTTGGCTTGAAAAACGCCGGGGTCTGATACATGATGTGATTTACAAAGCCGATCACGGTAAAAACGGCAGTCCGGCCCCGCAGGGTCGATTTTTGGAGGGGCAATGGCGCATTGTGTGGTTTCCCGGGCGGAAGCCATTCTGGATAAAGAATTTCCCGTTTTGGATAAGGGGTTTGTACGGCTGGTGGACTATCTGGGGGGGGATGAACGTGTGGTTCAGGCCGCCCGCGTGTCCTACGGAGCGGGGACCAGGAATTACCGGGAGGACGCGGGGCTTATCGACTACCTGTTGCGGCATCACCATACCAGTCCCTTTGAACAGGTGGTGTTTACGTTCCACGTCAAACTTCCCATTTTTGTAGCCCGCCAGTGGATTCGGCACCGTACCGCCCGGGTTAACGAACTTTCCGGCCGCTATTCGGTCATGAAGGATGATTTTTATCTGCCGGAGGCGGGGGATGTGGCCCTGCAGAGCGATGACAACAAGCAGGGCCGCCGGGATGAGGCCCTGGAAGCGGGGGAAGCCGAACAGGTACGAAGCGCCCTTGAACGGGGTCAACGGGAGGCTTACGAGCGTTACCGCGGCCTTGTGGACCGGGGCATTGCCCGGGAACTGGCCCGGATCGACCTGCCCCTTTCCCTCTACACTGAATGGTACTGGCAGATCGATCTGCACAACTTGTTTCATTTTCTGAAACTCAGGCTGGACAGTCACGCCCAAAAAGAGATCCGGCTGTATGCCCGGGTTATTTTGGATATAGCCCGGCAGGCTGCCCCCCGCTGCTGTGAATCGTTTGAGCGGCATATCCTGGGGGCGGTAAGTTTTTCTCAGGATGAATTCGCCGAACTAACGCGCCGCCTGGCCGCGAAAGCCCCCAATCCCGGCAGTAACGCTGATAAAGACAGTAACGCTGTTGACAACGCCGGCCCTGCCCTGTCGGGGAAAAGCCTGGAACGCTTTGAGATAAAATTGAATACGGGGAGACAGTTATGAAAGATCCAATACTGGTAGTTCTGGCCGCCGGGATGGGAAGCCGTTATGGCGGCCTGAAACAGATGGATAAACTTGGTTCCAATGGTGAGGCGCTGCTGGACTATTCGGTTTTTGATGCCCTGCGAAGCGGGTTTAAGAAGATTATCTTTATCATCCGCCACGATATTGAGAAGGATTTTCGGGAGATTGTCCTGGCCCGCATGGGTAACGCCGTTCCCTACAGCCTGGCCTTTCGGACCTGGACAGCCTTATTCCCCCGGATGTGTACCGGGACGTACAAAAACTGGGACGGACCAAGCCCTGGGGGACCAGCCACGCGCTGTTGTGCGCCGCGGACCAGATCGACGCCCCATTCGCGGTCATAAACGCCGATGATTTTTATGGCCTCCAGGCCTACACCGTCCTGGGAGACTGCCTTTCTACCCTGTCCGGCGCCCCGGCCGAGGCCGCTATTGTCCCCTACCGGCTTGAACCAACCCTGAGCCCCCAGGGGTCGGTGGCGCGGGGAGTCTGCGAGGTAAAAGAGGGCTACCTTATTTCGGTAGAAGAACTCCTTGCCATCAAGAAAGAAGGCGATGCCATCTACAATACCAACCCTGACGGGACCCGGCGGGAACTGGCCCCGGATACCCTGGTGTCAATGAATTTTTGGGGATTCCCGGAAACCATTCTGCCGGAATTTCAAAAATATTTTGACAATTTTATCGGCGCCTCGTACACGGATATTAAAAGCGAATGTTATATCCCCAGGGCGGCGGATCATTTTATACAACAGGGCAGTATCCGTATCAGGTCCCTGCCGGCGAATTCGGAATGGTTTGGAGTTACCTACAAGGATGACAAGGCGAACGCGGTGCGGCGGATCGCTGAACTTACTGCCCAGGGTGTATATCCTGCACGACTCTGGAAGGGCCTCTGAATGGACCAGACCGTGGAACAGCCAGGGTTCAAAGATTCAGGGGCCGGCGCGCGAAGCGGTGGTCCCGGAAGGCTGCGGCCGGTCTGTCCCGGGGACGCCCCTGGAATTGCGGAGATTTACAATTACTACGTTGAACATACGGCAGTAACCTTTGAGGAAGAACCGCTGAGTACGGAAACGATGGCGGAACGGATCAGGGAAGTTGTTGTCCGGTACCCCTGGTTTGTCTGGGAGGAAGGGGGAGAGATTGCCGGTTACGCCTATGCCCATGCCTGGCACCGGCGCGCGGCCTACCGCTTTGCGGCGGAAGATTCGATCTACCTTAAACCGGGCTGGGAACATCAGGGTATTGGCCGGCGGCTTTTGGAGCGGGTGATAGGGGAACTGCGGCAGGCAGGGATTCACGTGGTAATGGCCGCGATTACCGTGCCCAACCCGGCAAGCGCGGGGCTTCACGAAAGCCTGGCCTTCAAAAAGGTCGGTCAGTTCAATGAAACGGGTTATAAGCTGGGAACGTGGTTGGATGTGGGTTACTGGGAACTGATCCTGGGCGGCGCCGCGGTACCGGGAGACGGCGGCAAAGTGGCGTACAGTTGAGCGGCCCCGCGGTTTTTTCCCTGACCGCCTTTTTAGCCTTTCTTCCCATATCGGAACTGCGGGGGGCCATTCCCTTTGCCATTGCCAACGGAGTCCCCTGGTACATTGCCCTTCCCTACGCGGTTATTGTGAACGCCCTGGTAGCCCCGGCCTGCTGGGTCTTCCTCTCTACCCTGCATACCTGGTTTCTCCGTTTAACGTGGTACACGAATTTCTTTAACCGCTTTGTGGAACGGGCCCGGAACAGGCTGCAGAGCGGTGTGGAGAAGTGGGGCTGGCTTGGGGTGGCCGTCTTTGTCGCTATACCCCTGCCTATTACCGGCGCCTGGACCGGAACCCTGGGGGCCTGGGTCCTGGGGCTGCGGAAGGGCCGTACCTTTCTGGCGGTGATTCTGGGCGTTATCTGCGCCGGGCTTATCGTTACCGCCGTGGTAAGCCTGGGAATCCGCGCTCTTGATGTGTTTGTCAAAAGGAACGTGGCGGGGTAACAGGGCCGGCGCGGTGGGATACCGCCTTCCATGCACTATCCCACTGCCGGGTCTGGGATGCGCTACCGGGCGTACTCGGTAATCCGGGTTTCCCGGATAATGGTTACTTTGATGCGGCCAGGGTAACGCAGGTCGTTTTCGATCTTCTTGGCAATCTGCTTAACCAGGTCCCTGGACTGATCGTCGTTCACCAGCTCGTTGTTGACGATAACCCGCAGTTCCCGGCCTGCCTGGATAGCAAAAGCCTTGTCTACCCCGGTAAAGCCGGTGGCTACGCTCTCCAGGTTCTCAAGCCGCTTGATGTAATTGTCCAGGGTTTCCTTTCGGGCGCCGGGCCGGGCGGCGGAAATAGCGTCCGCTATCTGAACCAGCACGGATTCAAGGCAACTGGGTTCAATGTCGTTATGGTGACTTCCAATGGCATTGATAATCCGGGGGTCTTCCCCCATCTTCCGGGCCATGTCCATCCCAATTTCCGCGTGGTTCAGGTCCGAATCGGACTCCACCCCCTTGCCGATGTCGTGGAGCAGGGCCGCCCGCTTGGCCAGTTCCCGGTTACAGCCGCCTATTTCCGCGGCCAAAATGCCCGCGATAATCGCCACCTCGCGGGAGTGTTGAAGCACGTTTTGACCGTAACTGGTCCGGTAGTGGAGCCGTCCCAGGGCCTGAATTGCCTCCTGCTTGATGTTGTGGATACCAAGGTCAAAGAGGACCTTCTCACCTTCCTCAAAAATCCGCTGGGAAATGTCCCGGCTCACCTTGGCGACGATTTCCTCAATCCGGGCCGGGTGGATACGCCCATCAGAGATAAGCCGTTCCAGGCTTACCCTGGCAATTTCCCGGCGCACCGGGTCAAAGCAGGAGATAACCACCGCCTCCGGCGTGTCGTCGATGATAATATCCACCCCCGTAAGGGTCTCCAGGGTACGGATGTTCCGCCCTTCCCGGCCGATAATCCGGCCTTTCATCTCGTCATTGGGCAGACTAACAGACGTAATGGTTACGTCCCCCGTAACCTCCGTGGCAAGGCGCTGGATACTTGTAACCAGGATGTCCCGGGCCTTTTTCTCCCCCGCCTGGTTTGCTTCCTGCTCGATCTTGTTAATCAGAGCCTGGGCATCGTGTTTGGCCTCGTTTTCCAGGCTTTGGATGATCAGAGTCTTGGCTTCTTCCACACTAAGGCCGGAAATACGGACCAGTTCAGCCCGGTAACGTTCTTCTTCCTGGCCTAGAGCATCCTCCCGCTCGGCAAAGGACCGCTCCCTATCCGCCAGGGTCTTTTCAGTTCTCTCGATTTGAGCCGATTTTTTATCAATGGCCTCTTCTTTCTGTAAAACGCGGCGCTCATACCGCTGTAATTCTGCCCTGCGTTCCCGGGTTTCCTTCTCCTGCTGGTTTCTGTCGCGAATAACCTGATCTTTTGCCTCAAGAAGGATCTCCTTCTTTTTGGCCTCAGCTTCCTTTATCGCATCCTGTTTTATACGCTCGGCGCGCTGCTCCGATGCCGTAAGTTGAAATCTGGCGTACAGCCATCTTATAGCCCAGCCCAAGAACAACCCGGTAAGAGGGAGGATTATATAAAAAATCCACGCCATAACATACCCCTTACCGTTTTTTGTGAAAAAATTCAGTAAAGACTAACCTAAAGCAGAGGAGTTGTCAACAGATCGACACAGATCGACAAAAAAGCATGTGAAAAATACCGAAAAAAACCAAATTTTTCCGGAAAACAGGTCCCCGCTTGTGGGAATTTTGCCCCAAAGTCCCGGCTTTAACCTTCTTTGCCGCCGGATCCGGCGGCGGGAAGCGTACGGTCCATTTTAGTCGCCAAATTTGTGGGAGGCGCTTGTTAAGGCCCCCAGAACCACCAGATGGGCGGCCAAAACCCGTAACCAGGGCAGGAACTCAAAATTCCGGGTATCCTTAAACGCGTATACCACATCGGAAAGAACGATAAAAACCAGCCAAACCGTAAGAAACACCAGAATAATGATATCGACAACGGGGGTTTTGATTCCCAGCAGCTCAAGCAGCAGGAAAACACCGCCGACAACCGCCAGAACCGAGAAAAGCACAACCAGAGTTTTGGTAAGATCCCCCGTACCAAACACCTGGGTAAGGGTATCCACAATCTCGTTTCCCGTGGAGTTACGGGTTCCCACGGCCAACCTAATCCTCTGCCACAGAGTCTTTTCCGTAAGCCCCAGAATACCATCCGCAAGCAGGTACAGGGCCACGGCGACATGGGTAATATATGCGCCGAAACTTCGTTTCATAGTTTGCTCCTTCATGTTACACCGGGCAAATTTTTGCCCATTATCATAACTATAACGGCAGAATGAATATTTTGCATGGGGCATTTTAGCGGGGGGGAAGACTCCCTTCGCCAAAACGGTTATGATAATCTGATGACTCCTATCTCCACCGACCTTTCCCGGGGTAATGTGCTTTCCCAGCTTGTGCGGTTTGCCCTTCCCTTTTTGGCGTCCAACATCATTCAGTCCCTGTACAACGTAGCGGATATGCTTATTGTGGGCAACTTCGCGGGAACCGGGAGCATGTCCGGGGTAAACATTGGGGGGCAGGTAACTTTTATCCTGACCAACACGGTGATCGGGCTGTGCATGGGGGCTACCGTGCTTATCGGGCAGTACCTTGGGGCCGGGAACAAGGAGGCCCTGCGGCGCTGTACCGCCACCATCATCACCCTGCTGGTGATCCTGGCAGTGATAATTACCGGCGGGATGCTGATCGTTAAGGGGGCGGTGCTGCGGCTTATCCGGACACCGGCGGAATCCTACCTGGAAAGCGACCGCTACCTGACGGTAACGGTAATTGGGGTGCTTTTTATCTTTGGCTACAATGCGCTGGCGGGGATTCTGCGGGGCATGGGAAATTCCAAGCAGCCCTTTTACTTTATCATGATAGCCTGCATAACCAACATCGTGCTGGACCTGATTTTCGTGGCCTTGTTCCACTGGGATGCCCTGGGGGCCGCCCTGGCTACGGTGATCTCCCAGGCCCTGTGCGTGGTGTTGTGCATAACCTACATGGTACGAAACGATTTTCAGTTTGATTTCAGACTCCGGTCCTTCCGGATTTACCGGGATCAACTGATTCTGATTTTCAAAGTCGGGCTGCCCACCTGTATCCAGAACAGCGTAACCAGCCTTTCGTTCCTGTTTATCACCACCATCGTGAATATCGTAGGAGGGGTAAGCGCCTCCGCCGCGGTGGGGGCCTTTGGCAAATTCAACAGCTTCGCCTTTATGCCCACCATGGCGATGAGCGCCTCGGTCTCCGCCATGAGCGCCCAAAACTTTGGGGCGGGCCGGGTGGAACGGGCAGTCCATGCCTGCCGGATTGGAATCGTATTTTCCGTTATCGTTACCTGGGCCTTTTTCGCCCTGGTTATGCTGTTTCCGGAGGCCGTCCTGCGGCTCTTTGGGGACGACCCCCAAATGATCCGGGACGGCACGGCCTACGCGCGGTCCTTTGCCTGGGATTTTCTTATTATCCCCTTTGTATTCTGCATCAACGGTTTTTTGATTGGCGGCGGGCACACTTTTTTTACGATGGTGAACAGTCTTCTTTCGTCAGTGATACTGCGGATTCCGGTGTGCTACATTTTCGGCATCAGCCTGGGCTGGGGGCTCCGCGGGGTTGGCCTGGGCGCACCCGCGGCCAGCGCGGGGGTACTGCTGCTGATCATCGTATACATGTGCACCGGCAAGTGGAAACACAACGCCGTCCGGCACGCAATGTCATAAAAAGCCCGTCCCTGTCTAATGTGAACCGGCCCTTATGGGGAACTCCTTATCCCAAGAGCCTCCCCATAACCGGAGAGGCTCTTTGTGTAACTATACTTAGACCTGTCCATAATGTCAAATTATGGATAGACTCTACTTATACTTTTTGTTATAGGCGGTCTGCATAATCTGTACCATTTCCGGGTACCCAAGCCGATCCAGGTCCTGTTTATAGGTATTCCACGCGGCGTCGTTCAATACGCGGTTGCCGGTAATGAACTCCACAATCGCGGTATTTACGTAATCGACGATGGGCGGTTGAATCTGACCCAGCCGGTTACTGGCATCTACATCGTAAACCAGGGGCGGGATATGATCCCGGACCGCGGCGTAGGGCTGGAATTTTACCGTCTCCTGGGTCAGGCGGGCTAAATAATTAACCGGATCGTAGATATCCCCCATAAATTGCGTCAAATCGCCAGGGTGCCTTTCCAGTCCCAAAATCTTGAATCCTTCGTAACGGTCCGTATTACCGCTGCCTCCGGAATATCCGATATTCACAAGCTGTTTAAATCTGGCAGGGGTTACACCGTCTCCCGCGAAGGTTCCGGGGTCCGCATAGTCCCAATCCCTCCCCTTTATACCAAGGTAACTCCGTACCATCCAGTACTCGGTAGAGAACGCGTCCGCCCATTTAATAGCCAGGGCGGGGTTTTTACATTTATCCGTGATGGAAAAGCTGGGATTGATGGGATACGCCCTGGTGTCTGCAAAGGGAATAGCCTGGTAGCCGCCGGGGCCTTTCAAGGGGAGCAGCGTGGTGTACTGTTTGCTCCGCTCAACGTCGCTAATATCCAGCCCCATGGCAATGTGGCCGGAAGTGAAGGCACCCATGATTATATCACCGGGGTTGTTCCCGATTACGGCCATCTGTTCCATGGTTTGGGTAAAGGCCGCGGGATCGATAAGCCCTTCATCGTAGAGGCTCTTGACGTAGGAAATGGCGTCCCGAAGGTAATCCTGGTTTGCCAGGGGCGTATACGTTCCGTTTCGCAGCACTACCAGGGATTCGTCCCAGTAGCCGAAGGCGTTAAACAGGAAAAGCCAGGGATCCGCCGCCCAGGTACCCTTAGCCCCTGAAAGCGGTATTTCGTCGGCCCTGCCGTTGCCGTTGGGGTCCCGGGTTTTGAAAGCCCTGAGGACCGTGCGGAATTCTTCGGTAGTGGTTGGCGCCGATAGTCCTAAATTGTTAAGCCATTGGGTATTGAACCAGAGTTTATAGGATACCTTTTCGTGACTTACTGCGTCGACTCCTCCCCCAATACCCGGAATACCGTACATGTTTCCGTCCGGCGCGGTCATGGATTCCTTTATCCAGGGGTATCTGTTGTAAAAAACCTTGGCATTCGGCGCGTGCTGTTCAATAAGGTCATTTACCGGAATCAGAATGCCTTCCTGCACTCCGTACCGCATCTGATCAACACCGGTTAAAATCACTTCCGGATAATCCCCGGAGGCAAGGAGCAGGTTGAGTTTTTCTCCGGCTTCTTCAATAGCGATGTTCATGTTCAAATGAACGTTGGTCAGGGCCTCAAATTCCGTAAAGACCGTGTTGTTGGCTAAATCTGGCCCCGAAATGGAATCGCCGGCAATAAATACATTCATATACGATTTTTCCCTGGTAATGGGCAGCACCCCCGGCGCCGACAGTACTTCTTTGCCTGTTGTGCCGGACGGCTGGGAAGCGCCTCCGGCAAACACAACGGAAGATATGGCGCACAGCAGCACCAAAACGATAGCGGTAAACCTTTTCATGGTTTCCTCCTCTACAAAAAATGCAGGAGTTTAATCCCCGACAGCTCCCAAAGACCTAAATTGTTAAGTCCAGTATAAATTCAACCTTTCAACGAACCGACCATAATGCCCTTGATAAAGTATCGCTGTAAAAACGGATAGACGATCAGCAGCGGAAGGCTGGATACAATAATCAGGGAATACTTTAAGAGTTCCGCAAGGTACTGCTGTTCCAGCATTTTGGTAACATCCATAACAGCTCCTCCGGAAGCGAGAACTCCGATTTTGGATGAATTTTCTACAAGAATACTCCGCAGAATGATTTGAAGGGGGAACTTGGCGGAATCGCTCAGATAGACCAGCGCGCTGAAATACGAATTCCAGTGGCCGGTTGCGCTGGACAGGGCGATAACCGCCAGTACCGGCGTTGAAAGGGGGATGACGATTCTAAACAGGAAATCGAAATAATCACCCCCGTCCAAACTCAGGGCTTCGAATAATTCCGCGGGAATTGTGGATTGGATAAAGGTTCTGACGATAACCGCCGAATATACGCCAAACGCGCCGGGCAATACCAATGCCCACAGCGTATTTATCATGCCTAAATTCTTGATAAGGATATATGTCGGGATAAGGCCTCCTGAAAAAAACATGGTAATGGTAAAATAGAGCATCACCGGCTTTTTAAGCGGATATTCCCTGCGGGAAAGCACAAAACCGCCCAACAAGGTAACGAATACATTTATGACCGTTCCTAGGGAGGTATAAATAATCGTATTCATATAACCCCGCCAGACATTCTGGTTGTTGAACACCGCCCGGTATCCTTCCAATCCCGGTTCGACGGGCAGTAAAAACACCCTCCCGGCCATTAAGGCCCGGGGAGAGGAGAATGAGGCGGACATCACATAAATCAAGGGGTAGAGCACGGTCAACACGAAGAATCCCAGCAGCGTATAGACCACCGCCAGATATACCCTGTCGATACCGGTTATCCGTATTTTGTTTTTAGGCATAACATTCCCCTTAAAACAGGCTCGTTTCATTAACTTTTCGCGCGAGAGCGTTTACCAGAACCAGAATCACGCAGTTTATCGTGGAATTAAAAAGCCCCACCGCGGTGGAAAAGCTGAACTGGGCCTGTTGAACGCCGACTTTGTATACGTAGGTGGAAATGACCTCGGATATTGTGTAATTAAGGGGGTTTTGCATGAGATAAACTTTCTCAAAACCCACACCCAGGATACCGCCGGTACTCAAAATCAGCGTAATAACAATAGTGGGAAGAATTGTGGGAATATCAATGTACCAGACCTTTTGCAGTTTTGACGCGCCGTCAATGATCGCCGCGTCATACAAATCCGTATCCACTCCCGAAAGGGCCGCCAGGTACAGAATGGAACCGTACCCTGCCCCCTGCCATATTCCTGAGAGTATGTAGGCTGGCCGGAAGAATCCGGTCATCCCCTGCCAGTCGATGCGTTCTCCTCCGAAGGAAGTGATAACCGAATTAACCAGGCCATAGCGGTAGCCGAATACCTGAAACAAAATACTTACCACAACTACGGTGGAGATAAAAAAAGGCGCAAAGGTTAAGGTTTGCAGGGTCTTTCGCAGCGAAAGGTTGGAGACTTCATTAAACGCCAGGGCCAGGATGATGGGTACGGGGAAGCCGACCACCAGGGACAAAAAACTCAAGACGATGGTGTTTTTAAGCGCCATTCCCAAAATGGGGATATTAAAAAACTGGATGAAATATTTAAAACCGGCCCATGGGCTTCCCAATATTCCCCGGCGGACACTGTAATCCTTAAAGGCAATGAGTACGCCCCCCATGGGGATATAGTTGAAAATGAAGACAAAAAGGACCGGAAGGAGTATGAGGACATGAAGCTGCCAGACGGATCTGCCCCAAAAGCGGTTTTTCCGCTTTAATGATAAGTTATACGCCTGATGGGGGGGGGGGGGGGGGGGTATG
>JAIRND010000171.1 GCA_031258225.1 Treponema sp.
CAAATGTTTTTCCCGGCCCTTCCCCCGCCCGCCGGGGCATATTCACGTAAACCGGGGCAGCGTTACCCTGAAAAATAGAGGTACTGGCAGTTTGTACTGCAAAAAGAACGGACTTTGTGTTGCCGTGGCGGTCTTTGTGGTTTTCGTAAAGCGGCAGTACCATCTAAATTGTGGGTCAAGTTTAGCCTAAAGCTCCCCCGCGAAAGCGGGTTCTTGGGTATGTACCCTTCGCTACGAATCAACATGACGGAAAATGTAACCGCCAAGTCGAAGAAACAGAATTAAAAAGGGCCGCCCTCCCCGTTTTTCAACGGTTTGGACAGCCCCGTTACTCCGGTCCCGAACTACCGCGGGCCGCTCACTTTAGGTATAAAGGCCGCTCCACATACTTGGTATGCAGCAGCTCATGGGCCTTGTGGCCCGCGGGCTCGCCGAGGAATTCCTTATAGACCTGCTGAATGAAGGGGTTCTGATGGGAACAGCGGTAGGGGGATTTTTCATCGTCCTCATATATCCCCTTGATGCGCTGGGCCCGGACCGCGTCGGTACAGCCGTAGGGCTGGCCGCCCCCGGCGATACAGCCGCCCCGGCAGGCCATGACCTCCACAAAGTGGTAGGGGGTCTCCTGGCCCGCGTCCCGGGCGGCCCGGATTTTGTCCAGCACCGCGGCGATATTCCCCATCTGGTGGGCCACGGCAATGCGGATTTTAAGCCCGTTTTGGAAATCCACCTCCGCTTCCTTCACCCCCTCAAGGCCCCGGACGGGAAGGAAGTTCACATCCCCCAGTTCCTTTTTAGTGACGAGGAAATAGGCGCTCCGAACCGCCGCTTCCATGACGCCTCCGGTAGCGCCGAAAATCGTTCCCGCCCCGGTATAGGGGCCCATGGGGTTGTCCGGTTCCTCGTCGTCAAGTTTGAGGATTTCAATGCCCGCCTGTTTGATCATCCGGGCCAGTTCCCGGGTGGTAATGGAAAGATCCACATCGTAATTGTGGCCGGCGCTCTTCATGTCGTTGTTCCGTTTGGTTTCCCACTTTTTCGCCGTACAGGGCATCACCGACACGGAAAAAACCTTGTCCGGGTCTATCCCCGCCTTAGCGGCCCAGTAGGCCTTGATCATGGCCCCCATCATCTGCTGGGGAGATTTGGCGGTGGAAAAATTGGGGATCATATCGGCGTAATATTTTTCCATATAATCGACCCAGGCGGGGCAGCAACTGGTGATGAGGGGAATCGTCCCCCCCGAGGTAAGCCGCTTCACCAGTTCGGTCCCTTCCTCCATGATCGTAAGGTCCGCGGAAAAGTTGGTGTCGAAAACCGTGTTAAAGCCCAGCCGCCGGAGCGCGGCGTATATCTTTTTGGTGAGGATGGTTCCCGGCGGGAGGCCGAATTCCTCCGCCAGGGCCACCCGGACCGCCGGGGCGATCTGCACCACCGAATGGATCTCCGGGTTTTGCAGGGCGGCCCAGAGCTTCACCGTATCGTCCCGCTCATAAATGGCCCCCACAGGGCAGTGGGCGGCGCACTGGCCGCACTTGATACAGGGGCTTTCCCCCAGGGGGGCATCCGCCGCCGAGGCGATCCG
Organism: Treponema sp.; assembly: GCA_031258225.1. GTDB lineage: Bacteria > Spirochaetota > Spirochaetia > Treponematales > Breznakiellaceae > JAISFT01. Next base: position 1,586 of record JAIRND010000171.1, read on the forward strand.
GCCTTTGATACCCCGGCCCAGGAATTCCAGGGCCCAGACATTCTGAATCTCCTGACAAACCTTGACGCACCGGCCGCAGCGGATGCACTTTTCCGGGTTCAGCACAATGGCGGGGTTTGAGTCGTCGATGGGCAGGGCGTTAAGGACCTTCCGGTAATGAACCTCCCGGATGCCGAATTCCGCGGCCAGGGCCTGGAGTTCGCAGTTGCCGTTCCGGGGGCACTGGAGGCAGTCGTTGGGGTGGTTGGAGAGGATCAATTCCAGCACCGTCCGCCGGACCGCGATAATCTCCGGGTCGTGGGTGATGATGCTCATGTTGTTGTCCACCGGGGTGGTACAGGCCCGGACCATTTTGGGGGTCCCCTCCATCCGGACTATGCAGATCCCGCAGGCCGCCCAGGGGGGCAGGTCGGGGTTATAGCAGAGGGTGGGGATTTTAACATTGATCTTTTTGGCCGCGTCCAGAATGGAGGTTCCCTCCTCCACTTCAACGGGTACGCCGTTTATTTTAAGGTTAACCATGGTCACTCCTACATCAAGCGGCGGTATCGCCGCTTACGTTAAATCGAACATGAACGCAAAGCGTTCATGCTTACTCCTATATAAAGCGGCGGCATCGCCGCTTACGTTAAACTAATGCCTGCTGATGGCGTTGAACTTGCAGTTCTTGAAACACTCACCGCACTTGATACACTTTTCCTGGTCTATCTGGTAGGGCGGCCGCTTTTTGTCGCTGCCCGTGACCTGGGTGATGCAGTTTGCCGGACACTTCCGGGCGCAGGCCCCGCAGCCGATACAGGTTTCCGGATCGATGATAAACCGCAGCAGGTGTTTGCATTTGCCGGCCCGGCATTTCTTGTCCCGGATATGCTCCAGGTATTCTTCCTGGAAGTTTTTCACCGTAGACAGGGTGGGGTTCGCCGCGGTGCCGCCCAGCATACAGAG
>JAIRND010000249.1 GCA_031258225.1 Treponema sp.
AAGGGCTCAACGCGTAAAAAACAATAATTTTCATCTCCAAAAAAAGCTGCCGTGTTTGGCATTGCCGGTCCCCCCGCGCTTCCATTTGTAACGATGGCTTCCTGGTCCGAACCGGACCGTGAGCCCACTGTATTTGTCAATCATGCCAGGGTTTTTTACCGTTGTCAAGTGGGTGGGCCCTGTCCGCAGGGCAACAGCACTTACTCGCTGAACAACACCTTGCGAAGAAAATCCGGGACAAGGCTGGCTCTAAGCATTTTCCGTTTGACACTTACTCGTTGAGGCTGTCGAATTAGTCCCCCGACAGGTTAATAACCGCTATATATAGCGTGATTTTAACTGAATATACGCTATATGTAGTGTAGTAAGACCGCAAAACAGAGTTTTCCGACAGCCTCGTTTTCCCCTGTCAACAGCCCGAAGCATATTTAACGCTACTTTCCTCAGTATGTTCAGGGTTTTCGGCGAGTTGTCTTTTCTCGCCCGGCATCCGTCTTCCTTAAAGTTCACATCAAGCATCCAATGCAGTCCGTTCTCTATTCCCCAATGCCCCCGAATATCCGTCCCGAACCCGCATGGTGCCTGGCACCGTTTCGGCTGGTCGTTTGGAGACACGTATCTGATACCCCTTGACTATGCCGTTAAATGCCTATACAATTATGTGTAGACAGAGGAAGATTCGTGTTTACATGGACCGAAGAAAAAAACAGGGCAAACAAGGAAAAACACGGCTTTTACCTTTCCGATATTGTAGACGTGTTTGACGATCCGCATTTGCTGGAGTTTTACGATATGGTACATTCATCGCTAGATGACGACCGCTATATCAATATAGGCCGTTTCCATGACGCCGTTATCCTTTTTGTGGTAACAACGGACAAGGCGGACGGTAATACCCAGATAATTACGGCGCGGGAAGCAACGCCACGAGAGCAGGAGTCATACTATGACCACTACAGAAAAAGCGCGAATAGCGGCGGAAATTAAGGCGTTTGGAAACACGGATTTTTCCGATAGTCCTGAATTAACCGATGAGCAGCTTAACCAGTTAAAACCTTCCCACTACCGGAACATGGCGAACTACAAACCTATCAAAAGGACGGTAAACGTCCGTCTTGACGCCGATGTCATTGAATGGCTTCAAAGCGCCGGCAAGGGCTACCAGACCCGCATGAACGCGATACTGCGGGAAGCGATGGAGAAAGCCGTGTAGCTGTCATCGCCGCGGCGATGTTACCAAAGGAGCCCGAAAATCGGAGATTTTTGCGGTCAAAGGCCGCAAAAATCCACAAGTCCCGCAGGCTGCTTACAGCCGCCCCGCGACGGCCTCCACAAATTCCCAGGAGTCTAAAATTTTCGCGGGGGCGCCCACGGCAAGCCGGGCAAGGTCCCCGGTCTGTTCTCCCTCTTCGATGGCCCGCAGGGTGGCCGCCTCCAGGCGGCGGGCAAAGTCCCCCAGGGCGGGGGTGGCGTCCAGTTCCGCCCGCTTGGCCAGGGCCCCGGTCCAGGCGAAGATCAGGGCTACGGGGTTGGTGCTGGTCCGTTCCCCTTTTTTCCAGCGGTAGTAGTGCCGCTGAACGGTGCCGTGGGCCGCTTCGTATTCCACCGCGCCGGAAGGGGAGACCAGGACGCTGGTCATCATGGCAAGGCTTCCGGAGGCGCTGGCGATCATGTCGCTCATTACGTCCCCGTCGTAGTTCTTGCAGGCCCAGAGGAAGCCCCCCTCGCCCCGGATTACGCGGGCCACCGCGTCGTCGATAAGGGTGTAAAAGTAGGAGAGCCCCGCCGTCTGGAAGCGGTCCTTGAATTCACCTTCGTAAACTTCGGCGAAGATATCCTTGAAACGGCCGTCGTAGGTTTTGGAGATGGTGTCTTTGGCGGCGAACCAGACGGGGAGTTTTACGTCCAGGGCGTAGAGAAAACAGGAACGGGCAAAACCGCGGATCGAATCATCCAGGTTGTGTATTCCCTGGACGATGCCCGGTCCCGTAAAGTCCGCCACACCGGTCCGCGTTTCCCGTCCGTCCGCCTGAGTGTAGACCAGTTCCACCCTGCCGGGGCCGGGGATCTTCATTTCCGCGGCCCGGTAGACATCCCCGTAGGCGTGCCGGCCAATAACAATGGGTTTTTTCCACGTGGACACGGTGGGGCTTATCCCCCGTACCGGGATGGGTGCGCGGAAAACCGTTCCGTCAAGAATGGCCCGGATGGTGGCGTTGGGGCTGGGGTGGAGCCGTTTGAGCCGGTACTCTTCCTGGCGGGCGGCGTTACTGGTAATGGTGGCGCATTTTACCCCTACCCCCAGGCGCCGGATCGCCCTGGCGGATTCGACGGTTACGCTGTCGTCCGTGGCGTCCCGGTTTTCCAGACTCAGGTCGTAGTATTCGGTCTTTAGGTCCACAAAGGGGAGGATGAGTTTTTCTTTGATCAGGGCCCAGAGTACCCGTGTCATTTCATCCCCGTCAATTTCCACGAGCGCCCTGTCCATCGTAATTTTTCCCGGCATGGTTTCTCCAATCAGAAGGTTTAGAACAGTCTTTAACAGTCCTTAGTATAGGCAAGAATCTGTTTTTACGGAATACCTTGAATATTTTACTCCGGGTCTAGAAAATTCGCCGTGGATATGGTATATTTTTTGATAAAGGGGTGTGGTGTAAGCGACAAGGGAGGCTTCAAATGAAAAAAATCACCTTTTTCTTAACGCTTGGTGTTGTTTTGTCCGCGACCGGTTTTTCACAGGAAAGCCGGGTTCTCAGAATGGAAGGTATGGGGTATTGGTATGATCAGGGTTCCGGTTTTTACGCTTCACACGCCACGCTGCCCTTTGGGACTGAACTTATCGTTACGAATCTGGATAACGGCAAGCAGGTTACCGTGAGGGTGGGGGGCCGGATTCCCCAGGATCCCCGCTGGATTGTGGATGTTTCTCCCCAGGCCGCGGACACGCTGGAGATGAACGACATGGGGTTTACCCGTGTACGGATAGAGGAGGTGGTTAAAGCGGCCACCGTCAAGGCCCTGCGGGCCAGCAGCGTCCGGCTTTTCCAGCAAAACGGCCGGGCCGTGGTCCTTGCCAGCGGTACGGAACTTACCGCAGGGCACCCTTCCCTGAGCATAGGCCGCCAGATACGGATAACCAACCGGGCCAATGGACAGGTGGTGGTGGCCACGATACGCAGCCGGGTCCGGGCTTCCCAGGATCGTATTATCGAAGTATCGCCGGCGGTGGCCCGTGCCCTGGGGGTTCCCCAGGGGAGCTACGTAAATGTAAGCATCGAGAGTATCGACAGGTAAGCGGTCCGCGGGAATGACCGGGGTTTGAACGGATGCCCGTATGTTGACAATTTTTCTCAAAAAAATTACCTTCAACTGAAAGTGTCTCTCCTGGCGGGAGTAGAGGAGATTGTATGAAGAAGTGGTGTCTTTACGCGGCGTTGTTGGTTTTTATGCCCCTGGTTTGCCTTTTCGCCCAAAACAATCAACTGGTTATTTACACCTGGGAGGAGATGATCCCCCAGGAGGTGTTTGACGATTTTACGCGGGAAACCGGTGTGGAGGTGATCCTTAAAACCTTCGAATTAAACGAAGACATGCTGATCGATCTGGAGATGAGTAACGGGTCCGGTTACGATCTTATAATCGCCGATGATTATATTGTCGAATTCGTGATTGAGGAGGGGCTTGCCCAGAAGCTGAACAAGAGGCTGCTCCCCAATCTAAAGAACGTAAATCCTTTCTACCAGCACCAGTTTTACGATCCTCAGGATGAGTATACGGTACCCTACGGCGCCGGAATCCAGACCATCGTTTACAACCCCGCCAAACTGCCGTTTGACATCAGCGGGTTCGCGGATTTCTGGAATCCGGTCCTGCGGAAACGGCTGGGGATCACCGCCAATTACCGGGTGATCAACGGCATGGTCCTTAAAACCGTGGGGAGCGGTTATAACGAAATGGATCCCGCGGTCATTGAGGCCGCCGGGGCCAGGCTTCTCCAGTTGGCGCCGAATGTGGCCGTTGTGCGGGACATGGACCTGGACGAGTATATTTTGAATGGGGACATTGATGTGGCCCTTATGTATACGGACCAGGTTTTTAAGTCGCTGGTTCAGAATCCCAATCTTAAGATGATTTACCCCAAGGAGGGGATTGGGTTTGGGATCATGCCCGCCTTTATTCCCGTCAACGCCGCGAACCCCCAGGCCGCCCACTGGTTCCTCAACGCCATTATGGATCCCCGCAGGGGGGCCCGCTGTTTTGAGTATTTGGGGTACTACTGTACCTTTGCCGCGTCGGAACCGTACATAGACCCCGCCTACCGGCCCTTCCTGCTCCTGCCCACGGAAGAACGGAACGGCAGGGTGGTGAACAAGTTTGGAAACTTTGAGGTTATGCTGAATCTTTCCGGGGAGGCTGAGGCCGCCCACGCCGGAATATGGGACGCGTTTACCAGGGCTCTGGAAAATTAACAGCCCTTTGCCGGGCGGCGGTTCAACGGCATGTTACAGACGATAACCCGGGAGTACATACAGAATTTTTTTAAGCTTGGAAGTACGGCGGCGGATGTCCGGGTGCTGGACTATGTGATGTCCCACATGGTCTTAAAGGAGTACCCCCACAACAGTTATATCTGCCGGGAGGGGGACGACGCCCGCGGCATGTACTTTATCGAATCCGGCATGGCCTTTGTCCGGGGAACCAAGAACCAGATCTTGAACGAGCTCCACCCCGGGAATTATTTTGGCGAGTACGCCGCCCTTACGGGGGACAAGCGGATGGCGGATATTCAGGCCAACGGGACCGTTCAGGTCTATGAACTCAGTACCAAGGTTCTGCACGCGCTTACAAGGAACCATCCGAAAATATACGGCCAGTTTTTGAAGAGCATTTACGATCAGGCGTCGGACCGGTATCAGAATCTGGTCCGGCTTCTCAACGCCCGCCGCGGTCTGGGTTCCGGCTCCGCGGCAAAGTCCCAGAGCGGGCCGGCCCTGTTTGTCAATTACTACCTGGTGTTCCTTGTTTTCTTTAACCTTATCCTCTTTATGCCGGACCTGGCCGCCTGGAGAACCCATCCGCTGTGGTTCTGTTCTCCCATCGTGTTTCTGGTGCTTTACATTGTGATCACCCGCCGGGCCCTGGAATCGATCTTTCTGTCGGGGCTTTACATTTCAATTATGCGGTCCCGGATGGGGTTTATCGGCGACTATCTGGATCGTATAACCACGAGCCTGGGGGATAACGTAAGCCTTGTCCTGATCGTTATGCTTATGGGCGCCCTTACCCGGCAATTTTCGGCCTCCGGCAGTATTAACGCCCTTAAGCATGTTGCCGAAAAACGGATAAAAACCGGCAGGGGGATCCTCTTTGCCGCCTTTTGTTCCATGATTTTTATCTCTATTGACGAGTATTTAAGCATCCTTATCAACGGCGCCTGTTTTACCCCCCTTTCGGATCAGAAGAAACTGCCCAGGGAAAAATCGGCCTTTGTGCTGGGGATGACCCCTATGGCCCTCTGCATCCTCAATCCCCTGTCCCTTACGGGGCTTTACCTTACGGGGGTCATTGTCAGCTCCGGGGGCGGCCAGAGCCTCTTTATTCAGGCGATCCGCTACAACTTTTCCGCGCTGTTCGCCCTGGGCTTTATCCTGTTCCTTATCATCGGTATTCTGCCCCCGGTGGGCGCTTTAAGGAAGGGGCTTCGCCGGGTCAGGGAGGGGGGGAACCTGTGGCCGGAGGGTACTTCGATTGATCAGGGCCGGGACAACCCAAACCGGGGGAAGGTGATGAACCTGGTCCTGCCTATTCTGGTTCTTATCGGCTCGTCGGTTGTGTCCGGCAGCCTGGAAAGCGGAAGCCTGTCGGTAAACGTGCTGTACGGCATGCTGGTTACGCTGATCTTCACGTTTATCCTCTACTGTTCCCAGCGTTACATGAGTCCCGAACAGTTCTTTAACAACCTTGTTTTTGGGTTTGAAAGTATGCTGGCCCCGGTTGTCATGTTTGTCGCGTCCAGCATTTTTGCATCCGGCATCGAGGAGATTGGTTTTTCCGCCTGGCTTGACCAGACGGTGCGGAACAATATTGGAGGGCAGTCGTGGATACTTCCGGCCCTGATCTTCGCCGTCTGTACGCTGGTGGGGGCCCTGTTTGACAATCCCTGGGCCATGTACGCCCTGGGAATGCCCATCGCGCTGGAACTGAGCCGGGCCATGGGGATGGAACCGGGGCTTTTTGTGGGGGCGGTCTGCGCCGCGGGTTTTGCCGGTAACGAGATTGCCCTGGGCGATATTTTTTTTGAGGGTCCCATGCTGGGTATAAATCCTATTGTCTATTACCGGGCAAAACTGCCCTATGCCGTCTGTTTTACGGTGCTGGCTTTTTTGGCCTATGGTGGTATGGGGTATTTGCTTCGTGGTTGAATTATTGCGTCTTGAAGGCGTTTGGAAAAAGTTTGGCGCCGCGCCGGTGCTTAGGGGTATTGATCTTTCAGTCGGGGCGGGGGAATTTGTTACGCTGCTGGGTCCTTCGGGCTGTGGAAAGACCACCACCCTTAGGATTATCGCGGGGCTGGAAACCGTGGATGCGGGGCGGATCTTTCTTGAGGGCGCCGATATAACCGGCCTGGCGCCCAATCGGCGGAACATGAACATGGTTTTTCAGAATTACGCCCTTTTTCCCCACATGAACGTGGCCGCCAATGTAGGCTACGGCCTTAAAATAAAAAAAACGCCGGGGGGGGAACTGCGGGAGGCCGTGCGGGAAGCCCTGGAACTGGTCAGACTTTCCGGTTACGGGAGGCGCATGCCTTCGGAACTTTCGGGGGGTCAGAAGCAGCGGGTCGCGGTGGCCCGGGCCCTGATCAATTCACCCAAGGTACTGCTGCTTGACGAGCCCCTGGGGGCCCTGGATCTGCAGCTTCGCCGTCAGATGCAGCTTGAACTCAAGGGGCTTCAACGGCGGCTGGGGATCAGCTTTATCTACATTACCCATGACCAGGAGGAGGCCCTTACGATGTCGGACCGCATTGTCGTGATGCGGGACGGGGTCTTTGAGCAGACCGGTTCCCCGGAGGAGATTTACGACCGTCCCCGGACCAGTTTTGTGGCCCGGTTTGTGGGCGGCGCCAATATTATCCGCGGCGCCGCCGGTCCGGTTGCCGTCCGCCCGGAATGGGTAAATTTAAGCCCCCTTGCGGAGGGCGCCGCTACGGAAGCCGGTCCCGCGCCTTCCGCCGGGGCCGGTCCCGGTTTTTCGGCCACGGTAACGGGGAAGCAGTTTGCCGGCGGGCAGACGCGGATAAGCGTAAGCCTTGACGGTACGGGGGAGGAGATTACCGCAAGCCGTCAGGGTCTCTACTCGCCCGTGGAACCAGGGCGGCGGGTATGGGTCAGTTGGGAGGGGGAACACGCGGTTCCCGTAGAGGACAGCGGGGGGGAACCGTGAAGCGCCGTTCCGCCTTTGTCATGGCCCTGCCCCTGTACGTTTTTACGCTGGTCTTTGTGCTGGGCCCCCTGGTCTACATGCTGGTTTTAAGTTTTATGAGCCGGGAGGGGACCCTTGGGGTGGCCCTGGATGTTACGCTGAGGAACTACCGCCGTATCGCGATTCCCGAATACGCCGCCACCTTTTACCAGTCGCTGCGGCTTGCCCTTCTCTGCACGGTTTTGGTAACGATCTTCGGTTATCCGTTCGGTTACATCATGGCCCGCCTTAGCCCCCGCTGGCGGGGGAGGGTGATGCTGGTTCTGATTATCCCGTTTTGGACCAGTTCCCTGATGCGGCTTTACGGCTGGATCATCGTGTTCCGTTCCAACGGAACCCTGGACAGGCTCCTCGCGGCCCTGGGCATTTCGTCCTCCCCCCTGCGGCTGCTCTACAGCTACCCTTCGGTGGTTACGGGGATGGTCTACGTTCTCCTCCCCTTTATGATCTACTCGGTTTTTGTAAGCGCCGAAAAGATGGACTGGGCTCTGGTGGAGGCGGCCCGTGTCCTGGGGGCCTCCGCGCCCCGGGCCTTTTTGACGGTAACGCTGCCCCTGACAATGCCTGGACTTTTTTCCGGCGTTGTTCTTAGTTTTATTCCCTCTATGGGCCTCTTTTTTATCGCCGATATCCTGGGGGGCAACAAGGTGGTGCTGGTGGGGAACCTTATCCAGGAACAGTTGACGCGGGGCCACGACTGGCCTTTTGCCGCCGCGTTAAGCGTCGTGCTGATGGTTCTGACCAGTTGTTTTATTTTCCTCTACCGTGTTCTCGCGCGGTTCCTCGGCGGAAACGGGGAACTGGAGGGCCTGGTATGAGGGGGAAGACCGGCTTTAGCCCCGGGAAGTTTTACATTTCCCTTGTCCTTGTACTGATGTATGTGCCCATTCTTTTGGTGATCGTGTACTCGTTTAACCAAAGCCGGCAAAGTTCCCGCTGGGGGGGCTTTTCGCTGTACTGGTACGGGGAACTGTTCCGGGACCGTGCCCTGTTCGAGGCGCTCTGTAACAGTTTGATCCTGGGAGGCCTTTCGAGCCTCTGCGCGGCGGTCATAGGGGTTCTGGCGGCCTCCGGTATGGCCCGGGCAAAACTTCCGGGGGCAAGGGGAATTGAAGCCCTGGCGGTTCTCCCCATCATTACCCCGGAGATCATCATGGGCATGGTGTCCCTGGCCTTTTTTGCCGCTATCTCCCTTCCCTTTGGTATGCTTACCCTGGTGCTGGCCCATACGACGATGTGCGTTCCCTATGTGTTCCTCCTGGTAAAGGCCCGGCTTGCGGGGATCGACAAAAGCCTTTTGGAGGCGGCCCGGGACCTTGGGGCGGGGGAGTGGCGGGCCTTTTACGATATTACCCTGCCCCTTGTCATGCCCGCCCTTGTTTCGGGGCTTCTCATTTCCTTTGCCATGAGTTTTGACGACGTGATTATCAGTGTGTTTGTTACCGGGGTAAACACCACTACCCTGCCCATCAGGATCTACACCTCGTTAAAAGTGGGGGTAACTCCGAAAATTAACGCCATGTGTACGCTGCTGTTTGTGTTGACGGCGTTTCTTTCCCTCTGTTCCGCGCTCATTTCCGGCTACGGCGGCCGGTCAAAAAAAGCTGTAAAAAAAATCGAAGGAGAAATATGATGAAAAAAACATGGCTGTTTTCTGTTCTGGCGTTGCTGGCGGTTTTGGCGCCCCGCTCCCTTGTTGCCGCGCCCCGGCGTGACGTGTCGCCTGACGGAGATATGCGGCGTCTTACCATCTACACCTGGGAGGAGATGTTTCCCCAGGAGATTCTGGACGGTTTCACGGAGGCGACGGGCCTGTTGATCAACTATGTGAATTTCGACACCAATGAAACCATGCTGACCAGGCTGCGGACCGCCAAAGGCGGGGACTACGACCTGGTGATTGCCGACGATTATATCATCGAGAGCGCCATTGCCGAGGGCCTTTTACAGAAACTCGACAAGTCGCGGCTGCCCAATTACGGCAACATCAACCCGCTTTACCGCCGGCCCTTTTACGATCCCGACGACGAGTACACCGTGCCCTACGGGGCGGGGGTTCAGACTATTGTGTACGATCCCCGCGGTGTAAGCCACGCGATAACCGGGTACGAGGATCTGTGGTACCCGGGTTTCCGGAACAGCCTGGGCGTAACCGCCAATCCCCGTGTGATCAACGGCCTGGCCCTTAAACGGATGGGGAGGAGTTACAACGAATCCGACCCCCGGGTGATTGCCGATGCGGGGCAACTGATGCTTGATCTGGCGCCGAATATCCGGCTTATCAAGGACGACTTTCTGGACGAGGACCTCCTTTCCGGGGAGGTTTCCGCGGCGGTAATGTATACCGATCAGGCGACCCGGGCCATGATGGCCAGGCCGGATTTTAAGATGGTGTTCCCCAAAGAGGGTATCGGGTACGGCCTGATGGGGGCGTTTATCCCCGTCAACGCCCCAAACTCGCAGGGCGCCCTGGCCTTTCTTGACTATATCCTGGATCCCCGGCGCGGGGCCCGGTGCTTTGAGCATATGGGGTACTACTGTACCTTTGCCGCTTCCGAACCGCTGATAAGCCCTGAGTACCGCTCCTTCCTTACCCTGCCCGAGGGCTTTTCCGACGCGGAAACCATCAGGGCCGTGAGCCAGGAGGCGGAGGAGGAACACGAGCGGGTGTGGACCGCCTTCAAGCAGGCGGCGGGAAAGTAAGGCGGCTAATCGAAACCGCCGGACTCCTGGATCTCCATTTGTTTGTTCCGCAGTTCGATGATGGGCAGTTCTTCCAGGTACTTTTCCAGGATGTTCTGTTCGTCCCCCGGAAAGGAAATGAACTCCAGGGACACGATGCGCCCGGTCCGGGCCATGCGGCAAGTGGGGGAGAGGAGCAGGTGGCCGGCCCGCAGACTGCACTGGGGCATGATCGTGTGCAGGCCGATGTCCTTCATCAGGGTGGAGTGGGCCGGGAAGAACGAAAGCCCGGTCGCGGAGATGTTTTTGACCTCTCCGGGGATGATCGTCTTGTCAACGGGGTTGGAGATGAGCAGGTTAAAGCGGGTCCGCTCGCCGGTGTAAAAACGCCGGGACCGGCGGCGCTCGTCCACGGGGATGTAGCGGGAAATAATGGTCTGCAGCCGGTCCAGATCGGGGGTGGAGAGGGTTTCGTCCACAATGCCGCTTACGCCGATGTAGAAGGCCTGGGTGGTGGCCTCCAGGGGGAAATTTTTCCCCGTTAAAATGATGATCGGGCACATCTCCTTGGGCCGTTCGGCGCGGATAAACTGGACCATTGCCTTCCAGTGGCGGGGAAAATCGTTGGCGCTGATAATGACCCCCGCGGGGTCAATCTCGTCCACGTTGTCCATAGCCTTGACAATGTACCGGTAGCGGATCATCTCAAACCCCAGGGGCCGGATGTAAAGGGATATAAGATCGTAGGTGTCGTCTGAGCCGACGGCAAGGAGCAGTTTCATTCGGTCCCCAGATTCACGACAACGTAATCGACAACGGTCCAATACGCGTCTTCGCGTTTGAGATAGTACGTGTAACGTTTGCGTTCGGTATAGTTGGTGCCGGTTCTGAATTTTTCCAGTACCACAACGGTTCCTTCCTGGGCGCTGTAGCTGGTACGCTCGATCTCGAATTCAACGGGAATGGCGGAAATATCGCCGTCGATGACGTTTTGCCTCAGTTCTTCCCGGTAGCGTTCGAGCATCCTCCTCCGCCCCTCCTCGCTTTCCGCGTTCCACTGGCGCCGCCGCGCGGCGTCCCGCGTGATGATCTCTTCCAGATCGAGGTAGAGGAAGAACTTCTCCCACTGGCCCTGTTGCCGGGCGCTCAGAAGGTATTCGATCACCTCGTCCGGGGCAAGCCGTTCCCGGCTCAGGATCGTCCCCAGGTCCGCGTTGATGACCAGCGGCGTACCCTCCGGTCCGCTTACAAGGGGGGGGCGCAGGTTAAGGGAAAGCCGGTTCGATTCCAGAATGGGATCCGGCCCGGAGTTGTCCTGGGGGTAAAGTTCCGGGTAGATCCGGGCCCGTACCACAAAGGCCCCGGCTTCCCCAAGGTTCGCGTAGTTTCTCAGATCCTCCACGAATGAAAAGGACTCCCCGCTTTCCACGGAAATTTCCCGGAAGTAGATCCTGCCGCTCGTGGTCCGGCGGCGTATCAGGTCCTCCGCCGGTTCCACCACCCGGTTGCCCATGGTCCGAATGTCAAATTCGATGGAAAAGGCCCGTTCATTGGCGAGTTTGAACCGGTAGGGGGCGGGGCTGTTGTTGGTTATCGTGGCCTGTACCAGGATAGGATCCCCCGAAGTCCCGGAGGCGTGGTAGATTCGCTTGTCAAAATAACGGATGCTGAAATCGACCGGGACCTGGGCGTGGACAAGGATGGGGGAAACAAGCAGGATACAAACTAAAAAAAGGTTCCCTTTCACCATGAAACTCCGTTGAAATTCGCGACCATACCTATGATATACTCTTCGGCATTACCGTATGAATACCTTATCGTTTCCTGCCTTCATGAAAGGTATCCTTTCTTCCAAAGCGGTTTCCGAATGTATGTCCCTCTTCCGCGGGGGGAACTATCCCCTGGAAATCCGGGGTACGGAAGGTTCCTTTAGGGCGATTCTGCTGGGCGCCTTTGTCCAGGACACCGGAAGTTCCTGCGCGGCGGTGGTCCCCACGGAACAGGACGCCAATGAACTGGTCCTGGACCTGGGGACTCTGGGCGTGGAGGCGCGGGTGTTTCCCTGGTGGGGAACCATGCCGTACCGGGAACTGGCCCCGGTTTCCGGGGTTTTCGGAGACCGGATAGGGGTTCTCTGCGATTTGGCGGCGGCGGCCGGGCCGGGGAAGGTGTACGTCATTCCCCAGCGGGCCTTCCTTGGCCCGCTGCCGCCCCCGGCGTATATCAGGGATCTACTGGTCCCCCTCAAGGTGGGGGACCAGGTGGATACCGGCGTCCTGATGGAACGTCTTGTCTCGTATGGGTATACCAGGGTACCCAGAGTACAGGTACACGGGGAGTTCGCCTTCCGGGGGGAGGTGCTGGACATCCTTATGGGGGGTGACGACAGGGCCTACAGGGTCCTCCTTGACTTTGACCGGGTGGAGGGGATCCGCCGTTTTGATCCGCTGGACCAGAGCAGCGGAGGGGAACGGTCCGAATCCCTGGTGATCCGGCCCCTGCGGGAACTGATCTGGACCGACGAGCGGATCAACGCCCTGGCGGATACCCTGGGCGCTCTGGAGGAATTTTCGGACGGGGGCCGGAACATACTGGAAACCCTGATGGAAAGGAGAAGCTGCGCAGGGGAAGAGATGTTCTACCCCCTGGCCTTCCGGGAGGGACCGGCCGATATGGCCGATTATCTGTCGCGGGCGCCGGTGTTTTTCCTTGACCGGGAACGGCTGGAGAATGCCCAGGAGCTTCTGGAACGGGAATACGAGAATCTGTTCCGCGCCTCCCGCCACGGCCAGGCCGGTTCCGCGTACCCCGCTCCTTCCCGCCTTCTGGGTAACTTTATGAACCTTGTTTCCCGGCTTCCCCGCCGGGTTTCGTTCATGTCCCTCAAGGGGGGAGGGGAGGAGGGGGCCCGCGCGCTTGAGATTCCCTGCGGGCCTTCCCGGAGTTTTTTTGGAAACATCATCTACCTCAAGGAGGAATTCACCGCCCTGCTCAAGGACGGCTGGCAGATCCTCGTGGCCGCCGAATCGGAGATCCAGGCCGAGCGGCTCGAATCCCTTATGCGCGATGTTTCCCAGGCCGGACTTGGTGTTGCCGCGGCCCCCTTCTCGTCAGGGTTCTGCCTGGAAGATGTCCGGTTCATGCTGGTTCAGGAAAACGAGATCTTTGGCCGCCGGAAACGGGCGCCTCAGTCAATCAAGACCGCGCGAAGCGTCTCCATCGACAGTTTTGTCGATCTTAACCCCGGGGATTATGTGGTACACCTGAACTACGGCATCGGTCTTTTCAAGGGGATCGAGCGGATCAAGACCCTTGGCTACGAGCGGGACTACATCCAGTTGGAGTACCTGGGAGATGAAACGGTGTTTGTTCCCATCGAGCAGGTAAACCTGGTACAGCGTTACATCGGGAACGAGGGCCATCCCCCCAGGCTGGACAAACTGGGTTCCAAAAGCTGGGAATCCCGCAGAAACCGGGTCAAGAAATCGGTGGAGGATATCGCCGAACGCCTTGTCGCCCTGTATTCAAAACGTAAAGCGGCCGTGGGGTTCGCCTTTCCCCGGGACAGCGAATGGCAGACCATGTTCGAGGCGGCCTTTCCCTTTGACGAAACGGAGGACCAGCTTCGCTGCGTGGAGGAGATCAAGCGGGACATGGAGAGCCCCCACCCCATGGACCGGCTGGTTTGCGGGGATGTGGGCTACGGCAAGACCGAGGTGGCGGTACGGGCCTGCTTTAAGGCGGTAATGGGGGGGAAGCAGGTGGCCTTTCTGGCCCCCACGACGATCCTTGTGGAACAGCACTACGAGAATTTTCAGGAACGCTTCAGCCGTTTCCCCGTAAACGTCGCCATGCTTTCCCGCTTTGTGGACCGCCGCCGGACAAAGGAAACCCTGGAAAAACTGCGGCAGGGGCAGGTGGACATCCTGGTAGGCACCCACCGGATCATCCAGAAGGACGTAAGTTTCAGGAATTTGGGCCTCCTTGTGGTCGATGAGGAACAGCGTTTCGGCGTCAAGGACAAGGAACGGCTCAAGGAGTTCAAGACCAACGTGGACTGCCTTACCCTTTCCGCCACCCCCATCCCCCGGACCCTCCACATGAGCCTCCTCAAGATCCGCGATATGAGCCTTCTCGCCACACCCCCCATGAACCGGCGCCCCATCGAGACCCTTATCGAGGAGTGGAACGAGGACCGGATCGCCGCCGCTATCCGGCGGGAGGTGGAACGGGGGGGACAGATCTTCTTCCTGCACAACCGGGTGGAAAGCCTCAACGAGACCCGCGTTAAAATCGAGCGGCTGGTGCCGGAGATGCTGGTGGAGACCGCCCACGGACAGATGGACGCCCGGGATCTGGAAGACGTGATGCACCGTTTTATCCACGGCGGTTTCCACGTCCTGGTTTCCACCACGATCATCGAAAACGGTATTGATATTCCCAACGTGAACACCATCATCATTGCCGGGCGGATATGTACGGGGTTTCCCAGCTCTACCAGCTCCGGGGCCGGGTGGGCCGCTCGGACCGGGTGGCCTACGCCTACCTCTTTTACCCCCGGGACAAGGTGCTGGACGAACTGGCCATGAAACGGCTCCAGGTTATTTCGGATTTTACCGAACTGGGTTCGGGCTTCAAAATCGCCATGAAGGACATGGAGATCCGGGGGGCGGGGAACCTGCTGGGCCGGGAGCAGAGCGGGGCCATCTACTCCGTCGGCTTTGACCTGTACCTTCGCCTGTTGGATGAGGCGATAAAGCGCCTGGAGG
Source organism: Treponema sp. (assembly GCA_031258225.1). GTDB lineage: Bacteria > Spirochaetota > Spirochaetia > Treponematales > Breznakiellaceae > JAISFT01. The sequence goes on from JAIRND010000249.1 coordinate 14,937, forward strand.
ATGAAAACTACGAGGGGGAAACGGAAACGCTTCTGGAACTGGAGTATTCCGGCTTTATTCCCGATTCTTACATCGATTCCGCCCAGGAAAAAATGGAAGTCTACAAAAGAATCGCCTCCGTCCGGGAAAAGGACGATCTTGAACGGGTTTACGCGCGGATGCTGGATCGTTTCGGCCCCCTGCCCGACGAGGCGGCGAGCCTTTTGGCCCTGGCTGAGATACGGATCATCTGCCGGCAGATCGCCGTCTCCTCCCTGCGGGAAAAAGGGGGCAGGGTGCGTGTGGAATTTGGACGGGTCGCCCACGTCAACGTGGATCGGCTTATCCGGCTCATGAAGGAATCCGCGGGTAAGGTAAAACTGGACCCCGCTTCCCCCAACGTGCTGATCCTGAACACCGGCAACATCGGACTCAAGGAAAAGAGTGAGTTCATTCGGGAAAAGCTGGCGGTTCTGGCGGGGTAAAACGAAGCCGCGCGGGGCTTTTCCCGTTGAGAAAAGCTGGCGGTCCTGGCGGGGTAAGGGCAGGGCATCGGCGTTTACTAATGGTCCGGTGAACTCCTCCAGCATCAATCCGCCGCCGGCCCCCCACCGGTTCACGTTGTTTTGTTCAACCGACTCTTGCTATACCGCCGTTGTTCTGCCTGCGAGATCAAGAAAAAGCCCCGGCAACAAAAGTAAACGCCGCCGCCCTGGGTAAATTGCGTTGCCTAAACCGCCTCCACTGTCTATACTGGATGCATGACGTTTGCCGATAAGGTAACATCCGTGCGCCTGGTACTTGCCCCCGTTTTTTTCATCGCGTATCTCCTGCCCAGGTTCTTTACGGGTTCCGATACGGCCTGGACCGTTCCCGTACTCTGGGCCATCTTTGTAATTTCCGAACTCAGCGACATGCTGGACGGCCAACTGGCCCGCCGTTTTCACCAGGGCAGCGAATTTGGCAAACTTTTCGACCCCTTTGCCGATACCCTGACCCAGTTGACCTATTTTCTTTGCTTTGTCATTGACGGGATCTTGCCCGCGTTCTTCTACCTGCTGGTCCTGTACCGGGAGTACTCCGTGCTTTTCATTCGTAATCTCATGCTTAAAGAGGGGGTAGTCATGGGCGCCAGGATCATGGGAAAGGTAAAAACCGTTATCTACATTCTGGCCGCCGCTTTCGCGCTGCTGGTTGTAAGCCTCTCACGGCTTGGCCTTGGAACGGGCCTCATTCCCGGTCTCAGGCTGGCGGCCCAGGCTGTTTTTTGCGTTTCGGTGGTTTTTTCGATTCTTTCGTTTGTTGACTACCTTCTGGTCTACCGGAACGCCCGTCCTGGCGGTTCCTAGGAGCCTGTCGCGCTTCGCGCGTGAAACCCAAAAATCGCCTGCAAGGGCGATTTTTTACCCTGCAAACTGCCAACGGCGTTAGCCGCAAGCATGCCGAAAAACCGCAAGAGTTGAAGTTCAAAAAAAAAAAATGAAAATTTTGTCGCGAAAGGCTTGACACAAATATTCGAGCCGTAGTATGTTAGCGGAACCTGCCAAAAACAAAGGGTGGGTTCCGGCCGGGCCGTGGCGCCGTAGGCCGGGAGTGAAACCCGATCAAGGTCAGGTTTCAGCGATATTTGGCAAACAACCCCGCGCGGCGTAAGCAGCGCGGGGTTTAGGGAAGGGGAGTGGGAGCCGCCGCGCGGGTTTAGCCTGACGGCGGCAATAAGAGGAAGGAGCGGGCGCGCGGGAGCGTGTCCGCGTATACGCGAGCGTATAGCTGGGAGCTTGACGTGATAGTTCTTTTGGTCTTCGGACCGAGAGAAATACATATCA
>JAIRND010000054.1 GCA_031258225.1 Treponema sp.
ATAATTATTTTTTTTTTATTATTTCTCTTAATCTTTCCACCATGCGCCGACGCGCCCCGGCGCCCCGCCGCCCCCCCCCCCGCCCCCCCCCCCCCCCCCCCAACCACATGATCTACTCCTTTTCGAAGAAAAGGGGCCTTCCCGTACCGCCGCTTTACCGCCGGGCTGTCCGCAAAGCGGAACAGACTCCTGGGCGGATCAAGGGCGCACGGGACAGGGAAAAATTACCGGTCATAATGTGGCGGTAGTTTTTCTCAAGGCTCGATCCTCGAAACCTGATAAACTATTCCGCGCCCAAAGGGTACGGGTATACCAAAGTCTCCTGACTTATGGGCGCTTCCCCGCCGGCCTTCCCGGCGCCGGTTTTGTACGGCGGGCCAGTGGCCAGTATTGACGGTTTTTCCCAATCACAGTTACGGGATAGTGGAGGATTCGGGACTCCATGGCGTCCCCCGCCTCACTTCCTCTGAAATATACATGAACAGTAAAGTACAGGGAAAATTTTTTGTCAAGTACCTGCTTGATGAGTACAACAAACTGGCGGTATATTAAACTTGCTGGGCCGGACAGCGCCTTTGGTGTCGCCGGCCAAAGGAAAAACAATCTTGGCTATACATGAAAAAGACCGGACTATCTTAAGGGAGCTTGCCTCCAAAGTTGCCGAAATCGCGGCTCTTCCGGTGCAGGAAGAAAAACGCCGGCTCTGGCGTAAACTCAACGGGCTTAACCCCGAACGCCCCATGGTAACCATAGACCAGGTCTGCTGGGGTGAAATGGACATAGACGGCAAACTGGCCCTCCGCTGCGAAGACAGGGAATGTCAGGGCTACGAGACGGCCTTCCGCCGTATTCTTTTCCAGTGGGAATACTTTCCGGTGGATATGGTGGTGGAACCTTTTATCCGGGTGTACAAGGCCGTGAATAACAGCGGCTTCGGTGTTACCACCCAGGTGCATACCCTGGCGGCCTACGAAAACGCCGATGTCCTGAGCCAAAAATTTGATAACCAGTTCAATTCGGTAGACGATGTGATGAACAAGGTGAAGACGCCGGTCATCACCCACAACGCCGCCGAAACAAAACGCCGGATGGATACCGCCCACTGGCTTTTTGACGGCATCATGCCCCTGCGGGAAGAAGGGTTCGACCCGTACCTGTCGATCTGGGACCCCATTGCCAGTTGGATGAGCGTTGAAGGCGCCCTCTACGGCCTGGTGGACAAGCCTGAAATGATGCACGCCCTGGCAAAACGCATGGTTGACGGGTATATGTCGGAACTGGATCAGCTTGAGGAACAGGGGCTTCTTTGCCACAGCCAGTCCCTTGTCCATTGTACAGGCGCTTATACCGGCGAGCTTCCGGCGCCCGGCTTTAATCCCGAAAAGCCCCGGATAAAGGACATTTGGATGTTCGGCCTTGCCCAGATGTTCTCCACCGTATCCCCGGCCATGTTCGAGGAATACGAGATTGACTATATGATGCCCATTTTTAAGCGTTTCGGCCTGGTCTACTACGGCTGCTGCGATCCTCTGGATGGTAAAATGGACGAAGTGCGGAAAATCCCCAATTTGCGCAAAATTTCCATGAGCCCCTGGGTAAACAAAGAGCGGGGCGCGGAAAAAATCGGTAAAGACTATGTGTTTTCCAACAAGCCCAATCCGGCTTACATCTCCTTATTCAACGAAGATGTGGTTCGTAAAGACCTGGAAGAGACCAGGACCATTTGCCGGAAGCACGGCTGTCCCCTGGAATTTATCTTCAAGGACATCAGCACCGTGGGCCATGAACCTCTGCGGCTCAAGAAATGGGCGGATATTGCCATGCAAACGGCGGCCCGGTAAGAGACACCAAACCCCGAATATAACTGAGCTAGCACCTCCTTGGTTACCGGCAAGGTTTTTTTAACATCATCGGCATAGTTCCGCGCTGTTACGGTTACGGTCTCAATGTTTGAAGCCATTGAAAAACCTCCTTCTTAACCTCCGGCGTTTTCCATGCCCCAGCCAAAGAGGGCAAGATCGTAGCGGGCGGGGTCTTCCGGGCAGAATTCCCGGAGTTGTGCGGTAAGGGCGGTGGCGGCCTTCCGGTCGTTGGCCTTGCGGGCGGGGTCAAGGAGGCCAAGCTGCCGGGCGGCGCGGCCTACGTGGAGGTCCAGCGGGATGTAGAGGGCCGCGGGGGAGACGCTGGTCCAGAGTCCCAGGTCAACCGGGCCTTCCCGGCGCACAAGCCAGCGGAGGCTGAGGCAGAGGCGTTTGCAGGGGGAACCGGAATGGGGATCGGCGATGTGTTTGGTGTACCGGCCTCCGTTCCCCTGTGCCATAGTTTCCCGGAACAGGGCCATGCCCTCCCAGATACCGGGGTCTCCGGGGCTGTCCGGGGAACCGGGCCGGTTGAGGGCGGAGCTAAAAAGCGCCTCCAGGCTGCCGTAGGTTTGGTAACAGGCCCGCAGTCCCCGGCAGAAATAGGCCAGATCCTCTTCAAAAAAAGTCCGGTGGATACAGGCGCCGGAAGGACAATCCCGGCGATTCCGCAGGCTCCGGTACCTGCCGGCCATGACAAAGGCAAAGGGGCCGCCCCGGAGCAGGGAAAAAAGCCGTTCACCGGATTTTAAGATAAGGTCCCGTCGCCCCCAGGCGATAACGCCGGCCAGGAAGGCGGCGATTTCGATGTCTGCGGGATCGGAGAAGCGGCGGGGAAAGAGGACCGGATCGGAATTGACAAATTCGGGCCGGTTGACCTTCCGGTACCAGTCTTCCAGCATACGCCTGAGGGATTCCTGTTTACGAGTGAGAATAGTTGGGCGCCTCCTGGGTTATGAATACATCGTGGGCGTGGCTTTCCCTGAGACCCGCGGCGGTTATTCTGATAAACTGCCGGTATGCCTTTAATTCGTCGATGTTCTTACAGCCGCAGTAGCCCATCCCCTTCCGCAGTCCCGATACCAACTGGTGAAGGTAGCTGCGCATCTCCCCTTTGTAGGGAACCCGGCCCTCGATCCCCTCGGGGACCGGGGTCTCGTCCTTGCCGATCTGGTAGCGGTCGCCGGCTCCGTCGTTGATGGCCCCCAGGCTGCCCATTCCCCGGTACTCCTTGTAGATACGGCCGTCAAAGATGATCTCCTGTCCCGGCGCTTCTTTAAGGCCGGCAAAGAGGCTGCCGATCATCACAACCGCGGCGCCGGCGCCAATGGCCTTGGTAATGTCCCCGGAAAACTTGATCCCCCCGTCGGCAATGATGGGGATACCGAATTTGGCGGCCTCCTCGGCACATTCCCAGACCGCGGTAAACTGGGGCATCCCAACGCCGGCTACAATCCTGGTGGTACAGATGGAACCGGGGCCAATCCCAACCTTTACCGCGTCGGCCCCCGCCTCGATAAGCCGGCGGGTTCCATCGCGGGTGGCTACGTTTCCCCCGATGACGGGGACATCGAATTTTTCCTTGATGCCCCGGACCGCGTCCATCACATTTTTGGAGTCCCCGTGGGCGGTGTCCAGAACCACATAATCGACTTTGGCGTTTTTAAGGAGGGGGAGCCGTACCGCGTAATCCTGGGGGGATACCGCCGCCCCCACGATAAGCCGCCCGGTCTTATCGGTGGCGGCATGGGGGTAGCGGGCGTGTTTTTCCATGTCCTTGACGGTGATAAGGCCCGTAAGGCGGCCTTCGGAATCCACCACCGGGAGTTTTTCTATCCGGTGTTTGTCAAACTTTTCCCGCGCGCTGGCTGCCGACGGCTCCCCCTGTTCCACCACGGGATTCCTGGTCATTACATCCGGCACCGGGAGGTTGTCGTCCCGGCAGAAGCGCAGGTCCCGGCCCGTGATGATCCCCACAAGCCGTCCCTCAATGTCCAGCACGGGCATCCCCGAAACCTTGAAGCGGCTCATCATCAGCTTTACATCCCGGACTCTGGCTTCTTCCCCCACGGTAACAGGCGAATCGATGATCCAGTTGAGGTAACGTTTTACGTTCATCACCTGGGCGGCCTGTTCTTCCGGTGTCAGGTTCCGGTGGATCACGCCGGAACCTCCCTCCAGGGCGATGGCGATGGCAAGTTTTTCTTCGGTTACCGTGTCCATGGCGGCGGAGATAAGCGGCGCGTTAAGGTGTACGTCCGCGCAGAGGGTGGTTTTTACATCGCAGTCCCTGGGCAGAATATCCGAGTAGGCCGGTAAAAGAAGAACATCATCGTAGGACAGAGATTCAGCAAACATGGGTAATCCTCCTTACACATAATAACCGCGCGCCGCTCATGGGCCGGGTTCCATAAGCCGGCGGTACTTGGCCGCCAGTTCCTTCGCCTTTTTTACCGCCAGCCCCCGGTACTGTTCGGGCTGCCGGAACCACGACAGGGCCGCGGACGGTTCGGGAATAAGGCCCAGTTCCGTCATCTTTTCCCCTATCCGGCGGAGAAGTTCCGCTTCCTTTTCCAGAGCGGCCGCAAAGCTGACGCGTCCATTTTCCGCGGCGATAGTAATTCTGCGGATAATCTCGTGGGCGTTGGGGACGCCGCTTTCCGCCAGGAGTATGTAGGCGGGCTCGGCCAGGACGCCGCCGGGGATGTTTCCCCGTCCCGCCGGGCCGCTGCCCAGGAGGTTGGCGAGGAGTCGTTCCCGGTCGGTTCCCAATTCTTCAACAACGCCGGTCATGCGGTTTACGGCCAGGGAAAAACCGGCGATATAATCGGCCACAAATCGCTGGCTTGCGGAATTGGAAAGGTCCCGCTGGTGTTCGCTGATCTGGTCCATAAAGAAGCTGACGGCCCGCGGCATGAAGGCCTTCCACAGGCTTTTGACGTGTTCCGAATTCCAGGGGTTCCGTTTTTGCGGCATGGTGGAGGACCCCACCTGATCCGCCGAAAATCCTTCCCGCAGTTCTCCTATTTCGCTGCGCTGCAGGTTCCGCAGATCGTCGGCCAGGTTGGCGATGATTCCAAAGGCGGTGTTCATTTCCAGAAGCAGCCGCAGGAGGTATTCGGGTTCCACAAGCTGGGTGGAATGTTCGGAGGGTTTCAGGTCCAGTTCCTCAAGGTAGAGGCGTTCAAGTTCCTCCGGGTCTTTGACGATCATGCTGGTGGCGTTGTAGGCCCCCACGGCTCCGGCGAGTTTCCCCCGGAGCTGTCCGGCAAGGCGTTCCAGTTCCAGGATGGACTTGCCCAGCCGGGAAACGTATTCCGCCATAGCAAAGCCCACGGTAATGGGTACCGCGTGCTGGCCGTGGGTACGGCCCACCTGGGGGGTTTCCGCCTCCCTGCCGGTAAAGTCGCAGAGTGCTATCTCCAGCCGCCTCAGTTCCGGCAGCAGAACCGTATGGACGACCCCCCGGACCCGCCAGGCAAGGCCGGTGTCCAGAATATCGGCGCTGGTGGCCCCCAGGTGTACCAGGGCGGAAAATTCCGGCGGCACCTTGCGTTTTAACACGTTTACCAGGGCGCGGATGTTATGGCGGGTCTTCTCCTCCTCCGCGTAAACTTCCGCCGGGCTTAGATCCCGGCCCGCCTTTTCCAGGGTCTCCCGGACACCGGGGTCCAGTTTTCCCCGGACTTTAAGGTGGGCCAGCACCAGGGCAATTTCCGCTTTGACATTGGCGGTGATGGCGGCTTCTTCAGAAAGCCAGGGCACCAGGGCCCGGTACAGGGGGGCTTCCGAAATCGAATAACGGTGATCGATGGGGGATAGATTCTGAAAGATCGCACGCGATTCTTCGTAGGGTTCCATGCCGGATTGTGGCATAACATGGAAAACGTGTCTAGCAGCCTGTGTTTCCCTGTTCCCCCCACAAGGAACACGCGTTACCCTATCTTTGAAACCAGCCCATCCCCGTCCTGTATTTCGAGCAGCAGGTTAATCTCCTTTAGAATGTACGCCTGGTATTTGGGATCCAATTCCTTAAAAAGACTGATCAGCTTGGTAAAACTTTCATCCGGGTTCCGGTTAAATATTTCACCCTCTCCGGATTTAAGCCACTTTTCATTCACATTGAAAGATGAACAGATAAGCTTTATCAGCCGCTCGTTGACCTTTCTTTTCTCAACCTCTACCCCGGCAAGGTATCCGGAGGACAGGGATATAACCCGGGAAAATTGAACCTGCGAAAGCTTTAAAGCCTGACGCACCTGTTTAATTCGCTGATTAACCGAACCGACTATAACAATGCTCATTTGTCTTTATCGTAACATGCAACAACAGATACTACAAGGCACAATGACAAAATTTCAGCATTATTGGACTTGTTTTGAAACATGGGTTGTTTTCTCATCTGGCTTCAAAAAAAAGCTATTTTTTTACTAAATCAACATTTTTTGTCATTTTTTAGCGGATTATAGCTGGAGATTTAAACCGGCCGTTTGCGGCTGGCCGTAAACGGCTACTGGATACGCTGTTTAACTTTTTATATACTGGCGTTGTGACAATAGCAAGGATATTAATGATTGGTGATGTGGTGGGTGAACCGGGCATCACGATTCTGGAGCGGAAACTTCCCGGCCTTATCGCGGAACACAGCGCGGACCTTGCCGTGGTTAACGGTGAAAACGCCGCCGCCGGTTTTGGCCTGAGCGAGGAATGTCTGCGGCGGATCCTGGGAGCCGGGGCCGATGTAGTTACCACCGGCAACCATGTCTGGGAAAAGCGGGAATTTTGGCCCGTTTTGGACAAGGAGGAACGGGTTCTGCGGCCCGCCAACTACCCGGAGGGTAATCCTGGCCGGGGCTGGATACGGCTTGAAAAGGCCGGGGTGTGCTACCTGGTGATCAACCTCCAGGGCCGGGAACACATGACCCCCATTGACTGTCCTTTTACGGCTTTTAATTCTATCACAGAATCGCGGCATGTTCCCGATGGGCCGCCCGGCCCGGTGCTGTCCGGCGGGGCCCTTACGCTGGTAGATTTCCACGCCGAGTCCACGCGGGAAAAGGAATCCCTGGGTTACTACCTTGACGGCAGGGCAAGCATGGTGGCCGGTACCCATACCCATGTGCAGACCGCGGATGAGCGGGTTCTGCCCCTGGGCACGGGGTACATCACCGATCTTGGCATGACCGGTATAGCCAACGGGGTAATCGGGATGGAGAAGACGATCTGCCTGAACAGGGCCCGTAACCAGGTTCTATACCGCATGGAATGTGCCGCCGATGGTCCCCCGGCGGTGGAGGGGGTTCTGGCAGAGCTGGACCGGGACTCCGGCCGGGCCATAAGTCTGCGCCGAATTAGAGTGGGTCCATAGCTAAACTTGACCCACAAAACAGCACACTACGCCATGACCGGGGAAATATCCTGAGAAAAACAAGTAGAGTCCGGCTTTGCGGACAAACACGTATCAGAAACTTTGCCGGTTAAGGGGATTCCAGATCGGAATCCCCTCCCCCAGGTGTTCGACCCGGTTCCCCTCGATAAGTATCTGTACATCCCGCACATTGGGGAATTCGGTGGCGGTCCAGATAATCTGCATAAGCTGGGCGGTAAAGCCCTCCATGCCCGCGGTGTTGTACTGAAATTCTTCACTGAAGTTGACGCGGGCGGTGTTCCCCTCGATAACGGCGCTTAAAATTCTGGTATCCCGGGGAATAAGGGACAGCATATTCCGGCTTAGCTCGCCGGAATCGGGCCCGGTAATAAGGGCCTCCAGCGTGTCCTTTAACGGGGTTCCCGAAACGGGGAAGCGTCGAACCACCTTGCTGCGGACAATATCCCCGTCATCGGTTACACGGATAAAATAGAGGGCCTGTTCCGTGTAGGACGGTGCCACAGACGCGGGGGGAGTTTGAACGGCCCCCACGGTCCCGCCCCCCGCCGGAGAAGACGGCGAATCGCGCTGCTCAATTGGCCGGGGAGGGGTTTGTACGATGGACGGCTGCTCAGCGGCAGCGGACGGGCTTGTCCCCTCCGCCGGACCGGAATTCCGCGGGGGGCCGGAATTTTCACGGGAACCTGAAGAAGGCCGTTCTCCCAACAGTTGGTTATCTTCCAGGCTTTCCCGTATGTGGTCCCGGTTAATAAAAAAAAGACCCGTAATTAAGACGAGGAAAGCGGACCAAAATATCAGGCCCGCCGGAAGTTTTGGTTTTTTTCGCTTCTGTACATATCGTACGCCAATCCGGCCATTGGAAAACCGGCTGCCGGTATTCCATCTGCCGGAAATTCGGCCATTGTTCCTTCGTTTTGCCACGTCAGAATCATATCACATCACCAAGAAAGTTTTCCAGCGCATCCCGTGATTCAAAAATACCCTGAAAAAAGCCCGCGCCGCCGCCGCCTTTACCGCCCCGCCGTTCCACAGCCGCCGCCAGCAGGGATCGTAAATCCACCCCTTTGGCGGAACAAAGGGCGGAAAATTTGTTTTCCGCCCCGGAAGCAAGCAACAGTATCGCTGTGGTTTTTTTCTGCGCCGCCCTGCCGGCGCGGAGGACCTCGTCAAAAGCACTGTCATAAATTTCGGCAATAAGCAGGGGGCCTTCCCCCGGAACGGTCCCGGCGCACATGGCGGTTTTGAGGGCGCGGGAAACGGTATGGTTCCCCGATCCCCCTCCTGACCCCCGCCTTCGGGGTAGAAGTTCGGTGCGCAAGGCTGCTCCCTTAACGGGGGAATAACGGACCCCGTGCTTCAGTTAAAAGTAATGGGGCTTCCCGGTCCGGGCGGAATCGTAAATTCCCTCCAGAATCTGGGTTACGGCCGCCGCTTCTTCCGGCTGGACGTAGAGTTTGCCCTGGCCCCGGATTGCCTTGGCGAAAACCTGGGCCTCAAGGTCCGTATCCTTTGCGCTCTTTCCCTCAAAAAAGGCCGCCGCCGACCCATCCGCCGGGTTTAGCGTGTACTGTCTGCCGTTTTTGACGCCGTTGATGACCAGGCTCCCCGCCTTGGGCATGTCCGCCCCGGCCTTGGTACCGCAAAGGGTGGTTACCGCCTCCCGGGCTTCCGTGGTGTTCAGGGCCCAACTGGATTGCAGAATGATGGTGGCCCCGTTCTTCATGACGATAAAGCCAAAAGCCGAGTCTTCCACGGTGAACTTTTTGGGGTCCCAGTCCCCCCAGGCGTTACCGGTTTTCTTGTCCTTGTTGAGTTTATGATAGGTGGTCCCGACGGCATAGGCCGGTTCGTAGTTGTTCATCATGAAAAGGGTAAGGTCCAGGGCGTGGGTGCCAATGTCGATAAGGGGCCCGCCTCCCTGTTTTTCCTCGTCCAGGAACACCCCCCAGGTGGGAACCGCCCGGCGGCGCAGGGCGGTAGCCTTGGCGAAGTAAATTTCTCCCAGGGTCCCGGCCTCACATTCTGCCTTGAGGAACAGGCTGTCCGGCCGGTAACGGTTCTGATAGCCGATGGTGAGGAGTTTACCGCTCTTGTCCCGCGCCTCTATCATACGCTTGGCTTCGGCATAGGTCTTTGCCATAGGCTTTTCACACATGACATTCTTGCCCGACAACAGGGCGTCAATGGAAATTTGCGCGTGGGAGATGTTCGGGGTCAGCACAAAAACCGCGTCCAGATCCTCTTTGAGCAGATCCTTGTAATCGGTAAAAACTTTGCCCTTACCCCCGGCATAATCAAAATTCGCCTTTTCCGCCCGCTCACCAATGATGTCGCAAAACGCCACAACATCCGCGTCCGAAAGCGCCTCAATCGCCGGCAGGTGCTTTTGATTCGCAATTCCGCCGCATCCAACAATTCCGTATTTCAATCGTTTGGCCATACGTTCCTCCTGAAAATTTCGGGATATACCCGTTTGTTACCAAGCTATTATATGTTATATTTTCCTTGTGCGTAACCGTCTTACCAATGAGCTCGCAATCTGCGGCGTCAACGCGGTCCTGGCCCTGGGGGAGTATCACCCAGAACAGATCAACCGTTTCTTTCTGCGAGAGGATCGCCTTGGGACCTTTTCGCGGATTTGCAAATACCTGGCGGAAAAAAAGTACCCCTACAAGATCTGCGGGGACGAGGAACTTGAGCGGCTTTGCCAGAGCAACCGCCACCAGGGGGTTGTGGCAATGATCGCGGAGCCTGCCGTGCCGGGGCTCAGCGAAGCGGACCTGGAACAATGGGCCTCCGGGATGACGGGGGTCGTTCTTTACGCTATCGGAAACGATCACAACCTTGGGGCCATAGCCCGGTCCGCCGCTTTTTTTGACGCCCATTTTCTGATCCTGGGCGGGGAGGAGGCGCGTGTTAGTACCAGCGCCTACCGGGTAGCCGAAGGGGGCATGGAGCATGTTGTTCTTAAAAGTGTGCGAAATACCGCCGCCTTCCTCCGGGCCGCGTCGAAGCGGATCATCACCATTGGAACGGACCCCCGCGCGCGTAGGCGTATCCGGGACCTGGGGAACATTATCGCAGACCAGACAGACGCCCTGGGTACCGGCCACCGCCCCGGTATTGCCCTGGTCCTGGGTAACGAGGAAACGGGGCTGCCGGCGGATATAAAGGAGCAATGTTCAACCCTGGTCCGCGTGCCAGGCACCGGCAATGTCGAAAGTCTTAACGTCGCCCAAACCGCCACCCTGTTTTTGCATGAATTTTTCGAGCTGTAGCGCCTTGCGGCCATAACGGAGTCCCCAAAAGACCGGAAACAGACGAACGTGGCCGAAAAAACGTGCATTTGAGTGCATAAAACTTGATTAAATGATGGAAAAATGTAATTGAGAGCATAATTATTGAGATAATTGGTAAAATCTGCATCTTATTGCATAAAATCTTGACCTATCATCTACCGTGGTGTAAATTTAACCCGTGATAGAGCGGCCCGACTATATCAAGAAACTCCTCAAATTCAAGGACAAACGCCTTATCAAAGTCATCACCGGCGTAAGAAGATGTGGAAAATCCACCCTGCTTGAACTTTTTAGGCATAGCCTTACGCAAAGCGGCGTGGGACAGGCCCAGATCATCGCCATTAACTTTGAGGAACTTGCCTTTGAAGAACTGCGGGATTACAAAAAATTGTACGTCTATATCCTGGAACGGCTGTCCCCCGGCGTGATGAACTACGTGTTCCTTGACGAAGTACAGAACGTCCCCGAATTCCAGCGGACGGCGGACAGTCTTTACATCAAGGAAAATGTCGATCTGTACCTTACCGGTTCCAACGCCCGGATGCTGTCGGAGGAAATTGCCACCCTCCTGTCCGGCAGGTATATCGAGATCCGTATGCTGCCCCTTTCGTTCCGGGAGTACATCTCCGTCATGGGACCGGACGAGTTAGCCCGGAAGTACAACCGCTATGTGACCGAAAGTTCCTTTCCCTACACCCTGGAACTGGAGGGAGACCTCCAGAGTATCGGCGAGTACCTTGGGGGCCTGTACAGTACCATTATCCTCAAAGACGTAATGAACCGGAAAAAAATCGCCGATCCGCTGATGCTGGAAAGTATCATCCGGTTCATGTTCTTCAACATTGGAAACCTTACATCCTGTACCAACATTGCCAACACGATGAAGTCCGAAGGGCGGCCAATCTCCGTACACACCGTGGAGTCCTACCTTTCGGCGTTGACGGATTGCTTTATCCTGTACCGGGCCGGCAGGTACGATGTCAAGGGCAGGCAGTTCCTTAAAAGCGGGGACAAATACTACGCCGCCGACCTGGGGCTGCGGTACTACCTGCTGGGCGGCAGAAACGCCAACGCGGGGAGCATCCTGGAAAACATCGTGTACCTTGAATTGCTGCGCCGGGGGGGCAGGGTCTATGTGGGCAAAAACGGCAGCAGCGAGATCGATTTTGTGGTTGAACATCCGGGCAGCCGGCCGGGGGATGTCCCCTTTGGCGACGGGGTGGAATACTACCAGGCGGCGCTGACGGCACGGGACGACACGGTTCTGGAACGGGAACTTGCCCCCCTGGCAGCCATAAAAGATCACAACCCCAAATACCTGTTAACGATGGACGAGGACCCCCCCGCCTCCTACGATGGCATCAACAGGCTCAACGCCCTGGACTGGCTTTTGCAAGACCGGCGCGTATAAAACAGCGGGGCTTCCCCAAAACCAACCGGGTGTTTTGAATGGTGTATCAGTACCAAATCTCCCGGCTGTCCCGTTCCCGCCGTTCCTGTTTGGCCGGATCATCCTTCCAAAAGGAATCGCCGTCTACCTCAACATCAAAAACCGTGGGGGGAGGCGCCCAGGGGCTCGTATGATCGTGCTGCCACGCCGGGGGCTGGGGGGCGGCGGGGGGAGTTCTCCGGCTCCACGGGGTAACAGTACCCTGAGCGCCGGGATTGGCGGGGGATCTTTGGGCGGCCTCGCTCCGGCGCTCCTGTTGACCATTTTGCCGGATGTTCTGTTGATCGTCTTGAGCGGTCCGGGTTGTCCCGGTCTCCGCGGCCGGGGGACGCTCCGGTTCCCGGACAACCGTCTGTCCGCCCGGATTCGTCAGGTAGGGCTGGACAACAAAGCCGTAAGGCGGAATCGAAAGGTCGTAATCCATATCGTCCAGGAAAAGCCTGGTGGGTTGAAAGTACCGTTCCTGGGAAGAACCCAGGGCGGGGGCATAACCTTCCAGGATCGCCTCCTGGCCGGCGTCAAGGCCATCAATAAAACCGATATAGCGTTCCAGGCCCGGCAAATACCACAAAACCCCGTCATTGCCGTCAAGGGCCAGCATACCTTTGGCAACGGTAAGAGTGCCCCGAATCCGCCATGTGGCGGGGCCCGGAACCACAATAACCGTTTCCCGTACCGGTTCCTGGGATGCCGGCTGGGCATCCCCGTCAGCGGCGTTGCCGGCGGCCGCGTCAGCGGCGGCCCTTTCCGAGCGGACAATCTGGGCCAGGGTATCCTGCCAGCCCGGATCAATGACCCGCCGGCCCGCCCGGTCATAGTGGACCGGAGACGGCACTACCACCACCCGCTTCTGTTGAGAAGACGGCGTGGTCTGCGACGATGTCTGCCGGTTTTGAGCCGTTGGCTGGGCTGCCGGTTGGGCCGTTGACTGGGGTTGGGCTGTTGACTGAGGTTGGGCTGTTGATTGGGGTTGAGACATTGGCTGAGACCGGGTTACGGACTGGACCCGGGTTGTTTGTTGGGCCGCGGGCGGGGCCTGATTCCCCGCCGGGGAAGGAGCGGCAGTCTGTGAGGAACCGGAATTTCCCGCCGGAACCGGGGTTTGAAAAGCCCCGGAAAAGGTATCCTCCAACACGGTCCCAAGGGGCCAGGGAGAGATATAACTATTGACCGTGGGAAGACCCTGGGGGCCGGGGGTAACGGTAACCTGGGCCCAGGGGGGCCGTTGAACATCCGGAGCGTTTTGGCTGTTCCCCTGACCGTCCTCCCCAGGCCGGGAACCGTTTGGCGTACCGGTGTTTTGGGCGTAGAGGCTCATCACACACAGGAAAGCGGCAAAAAACAGTACCCGTTTCATCGTACTACTAACTATACGACAACATACCGGAAATTTCCAGCAGCGCGCTGCCGCGAAACCTCCGTGGCTCAACCGGTATGTTTGGCGATCTCGACGGTATTCACCATCAAAACAGGCTGATGGGTGGCGTCCATAGTATCCCGCCACAGGTTGCCTTCAGGGTCAACACGGCTGCGCCGGGAGACTACCACGCTAATAGGCACGTGGACAAATTCGTTGTTCACCAGGCCTATGATCAGCTTGGTTTTTCCGGCCATAGCCGCGTGGACCGCGGCGTTTCCCAGGCGTTCACAGTAAATCGAATCGGCGGGGTTGGCGGGGGAAGAACGGATGATGTAACTGGGATCGATGTATTTGAGGTTGATCTCAATTTTCTTTTCCGCAAAATAACGGACGATCCGGTCCCTCAGGTAGGTCCCCACATCGGCCAGTTTAGGGTTGCCGCCGGCATCGGTTTTCTTTTCCGTCTGCAGTTTATCCTGCATGGCCCCTTCCGCCACGACAATGACCGCGTGGTTGCGCCGCGTAAGCCGGTCTTCCAGGTGGCGCAAAAAGCCGTTGTACCCTTCCAGGTTAAAGGGTACTTCCGGAATAAGGACAAAGTTGACTTCGTGGCTGGCAAGGGCGGTGTGGGCGGCGATAAAGCCCGAATCCCGGCCCATGACTTTTACAAGGCCGATGCCCCGGATGGCGGAACTGGCCTCCATGTGGGCCGCGGCCACGACCTCTACGGCCCGGTCTACGGCGGTATCAAAGCCAAAGGACCGCTGGATGATGGCAAAATCGTTGTCAACGGTTTTGGGTATCCCCACCATGGCGATTTTGAGTTTTCGTTTGCCGATTTCCCTGGCAATGTCAAGGCTGCCCCTCTGGGTCCCGTCCCCGCCGATGGTAAATACCATGTTCATGTTCAACTGTTCTATGGCGTCAACGATCTTGTCAACTTTCTCGCCGCCGCCCCGCGCGCTGCCCAGGTAGGTACCGCCAAGTTTGTGGATATCATCCACGATATCCGGGTCCAGGTTCTTGATCCCGAATTGATGCTCCGGCAGAAAACCCAAATAACCGTACTGTATTCCCGATATGCGTTTAACGCCGTAACGGTACCAGAGGCAGCGGACAATGGCCCGGATAACATCGTTTATTCCCGGACAAAGCCCCCCGCAACTGACAATACCGGCGTGAACATGGGCGGGGGTAAAGTAAAGCATTTCCCTGGGTCCGGCACATTCCAACACCTGGCTGCGCTTGAGCGGGGGCTGTTTCCCCAGGTTTACACCGGTTTCCATCCGGATAAACTGGGAATCTGTCACATAGTTGGCCTTGAGGTCCCCTATTTCGGTAGACATGGCAAGGGGGGATTTTATATTCCGCTTCCCCAGTTCCTCAATGGTAAAATCATAGTTTCCAGCCATGGAACTCGCTCCCTGTGGTACGTTTGAATCTAGTACGCTGGTTCCGGAATCGGGCATGGTCATTGCCTCACTTACAAAAACGTTTCACGTTACAAGTCTCAATGTTCTGGTTTAACTATAACTGTTCATTCGATGTCTTTCAATTGCCGCCGGGATGACATAGTATGAAAACCTGTCTGGCCGTTGGCCAGGTAACGCCATAACAGCAAGGAGAATCCGGAATGATGAAAAAAATCGGCCTTTTTTGTGTTACGCTGGCATTGTTTGCCGGTTTGGCGGGAGCCCAGGAGAACAAGAGCGGAATCCAGGCCATTCTAAACCACTACGCGGCGCGGAATTTTACCACAGGGGCCGTTAGCCAGGAGGATCTGGACCAGATCCTGTTGGCCGGCATCCGTTCCCCCAGCGCCAATAACCGGCAGCCCTGGCTGTTTACGGTGGTCCGGAGCCCCGCCCTGGCCCGGCAAATTGTGTCCAACAACGAGGAAGGGAATGTCCTTATCGTGATTTCAGCCGAGGGGGGGACCAGCGCCCAGATACTGGACTGCGCCCTGGCGGCCCAGAGCATATACCTGGCGGCCCAGGCCCTGGGTTACGGTTCCCGAATCTATACGGGTCCCATAAACAGCATTAATCAGAGCCTTAAAACCCAACTGGGCCTTCCCGCTGGGCACAACGCCATTGTCCTGGTACGGGTGGGGAGGGTTCGGGGAAATGTGGACGCCCAGACCGCCGCTTCCGCCAGGGCCGCGGTGAATACCAAGGTCCAGTACAAGTAGTACAGTCGTCGGGTAGAACCGGGCGGTGCGGGCTGTTTCAAAACTTTCGGCCTTGAAACAGCCTCTTGGGTCTTGGGTCTTAGAATATTCCCAGGAACTTTTTCCCTGAACCGGCGCCAAATAACGCGGACGATGGTTCCATGCCGCCTTCGTTGCCGCTTAGCGGAACGTTGGACTGAATCGTCTTTCCATCGTTTAAGGTGATGGTTTCGGTCAAATTCTCGTTGGTGTACTTTATGGCCAACGCGGAACCATACCATGTCTCTTTGGAATTGAGCATCCAAAACAGGAACTTCATGCCCTCGCGCTTCACATCGATCATGATATTAACAATACCGTTTCCCCCCAATTTCTCCGCTTCTCTCAACAGAGCATCGTAGGTTACCTTTTCTCCGGTACCGTTCTCCACAAGCCCTTCGTAATGCACAAGGCCGATAATTTCAACATTTTTGGCCGCCGGAACGCCAATGTTCCACGTAGTCCCATTATAGGCGCTTTTGAGTCCGGTCGTGCACCCCGCAAGGGCAAAAAGAACTATCAACATCCCCAATACAAACAATCCGCTCTTTCTCATTTAAGAAGCTCCTTTATCAAACTGTTTTCCAGTTTGAATTTATCCACCCATACGGGCAGATCCATCTCCTTTATGCGGTATAAATTTTTTATATGCGTCAATGGGCATATTCCATATCCTTACAGATGCCTCTGGTTATTACTTTTTACAGAACACCTCCTTTGTCCGCGGGATCGGACTGTTTACCGCAGAGATTGCTCCTGGGTTCTTCATTAAAATAAATAAAGGGAGTAATGAATTTATGAGAGAGAGAGAGAGAGAGAGAGAGAGAGCAATTTCCGTGCCAAGTCGGTCTGATTGAGGAATTTATTTTAGAATTTTCGTATTTTCCCTTTTGCGCGTACATAAAATCCAGCCACAACATGGGTTCAACATGACATACTTAGCGCAGAACTGTCAATCAGTAAACCGGTGTACATAATTCTATGCGTTTATCGCGATCAGTACAAAGGCGCGATTACCAGTACACGGGAACTTCCGCGCCGCAGGATGCGCAACCGCAGGGCCGGGGGCCCGTCGTACCCCCTGCCCGGACCCCGGAGGGAAGCCTTAACAGGGGAGTATCCACCCGGTAGCCCCGGCGGTGGACCAGAACAGCGCCGCAGCGGAGGCAGCGGGTACTGCCCTCTTCCCCGGCGATGTTCCCCGCGTACACGTAGGGCAGGATCCCGCGGGCCCGTTCCGCGGCCCGCAGTAACGCGGCGCTTTCGGTGGGGGGCGCGTCCCAGCGGTACGAGGGATGGTACGCGGAAAGGTGCCAGGGAACAGGGGAGGCCGCGGCGTTTTCGCTGCTTCCGTGGTTATCGCGCCGGGCGGGTTCAATCTCCAGGGCGGCGATAAATTCCGCGCATCGATCCAATTCAGCATCGCTGTCGTTAAAGCCGGGAACCACGAGCGTGGTAAGTTCCAGACGAACCCCATGACGGCAGGCGGCGCGGATAAAATTCAGTACGGTTTCCAGGTCTCCCCCCAGGACATTCCGGTAATTTGCTTCGGAAAAACACTTAAGGTCGATATTGGCGGCGTCAACAAGGGGCAGAATCTCCCCCGCTTTTTCAAGGCTCATACAACCGTTACTTACCAGCACATTGGCAACGCCGCGTTCACGGGCCAGTTCCATGCAGTCCTTCAGATACTCAACGTGGATAAGGGGTTCTGAATACGTGTAGGCGATCTGCCGTGCTCCGCTGTCCGGCGGCAGGGCGGACAACGCCTCTCCGGGGGACATCCGGCGCCCCGGCGGCACACCGTCCCACAGTTGGGAGATGTGCCAGTTCTGGCAAAAGGGACAGCGCAGGTTACAGCCCGCAAACCCCAGGGAAAGCACACGGGAACCGGGGCGGAAGTGGTACAGGGGCTTTTTTTCGATGGGATCCACGGCAACGGCGGTAATGTACCCGTAGAAGGGCAGGGACAGTTCCCCGGAATCCCCCGCCTCCCTGGTACCGCAACGGCCCCGGCCCCCGGGCGGAATTGAACAGCGGTGGTGACAGAGGTTACAGCGGCCCCGGCTCAGGGCGCCGCCCCCAGGCCGGAGGGCCGGGAATAGGCCTTGCTGAACCGCGCCCGCAGTTCCTCCCGTTTGTCGGCAAACTGCACAGGATCGCTTACCTGAAAGGGCTCCATGATAACCCCGTGGGCCCCGCGGCGTATCCAGAGTTTCACCAGGGGCACCCCTTCGCCAGCCTGGGTTACCGCGGAATGTAGTTCATCAATATGGGCCACATCCTCTATCCTGAATTCCAAAATCGACGGACTGGTCCCCAGCGGATCGTAAATGAGGAGGAGCTTGCCCTTTTCCGATGGATGCTGCCGGGGATAACCGATAAAGGGAACGCTATCCCTGGGGGGACCTTCGGATGTGGCAATCTCGCTCAGGGGCAGGGCCTCCAAATAACTTGCAATACTCATAGAAACCTCCGCGTACAGACAGAATCTGGGTTTTGAAAAAGCCCCTCTCAATTATAACTATACATCAAGATTGAATCTTCCACCCCGCAGGGATACGATACGATGCAGGAGAGGCGTCTTGAATTCCAAAAACAGCGGGCAGGGCAAAGCCGGGCGTATCTACGTGTTCCGTGGCGATTCGATTCTGCTTAGGGAGGACATTCCCGACGACGGGTTGGCGCACGGGATCCCGCCGGAACTTTTTGATGAACTGCGTGATGAACTGCGCGGCGCTGCGGGTTGTCCCGGCATTGATATCGATACCTTTGAGGCGCCCGCGCTGGACGTTCCGGGCACGATACGGGGCGCCCTGCTGGGGGATGCTCAGGCCCTGCCCCCGCGCTGGCGGACCCTTCCTGTGCGCCAGGGACTTTCCCTGATCTGCGCCGGGGAAACGATAAACGGCACAGGCCCCGTGGGGCGGCTGCTCCGGGCCTACCACGTGGCCCAATGGCGGCGGGAATCGGCCTACTGCGGTAGCTGCGGGACAAAAAACACCGAGGCCCCCGACGAATTGGCCCGGCTCTGTCCCGGTTGCGGCAGACGGGAATACCCCCGCATATCGCCGGCGGTGATCACCATCATCATCAACGACAATGGCGATGCGCTGCTGGCCCACAACCGCAAATTCGCCGACGGGGTTTACAGCCTTATCGCCGGGTTCAATGAGGCCGGGGAAAGCCTGGAGGCCACCGTGTCCAGGGAGATTCAGGAGGAGGTAGGCCTTGAAGTGAAGGACATCCGCTACATCGCCAGCCAGCCCTGGCCCTTCCCCAATTCCCTTATGCTGGGCTTTAGCGCCCGTTATGCCGCCGGGAACATCAGGCCCGACGGACAGGAAATCGTGGACGCCCGCTGGTTCAAACCCGGCGCCCTTCCCAAACTTCCCGGCTCCGGCTCGGTATCCCGTTACCTTATCAACAGGTGGCTGGCCGGGAACCTGGACCAGTAGGGGGAGGTGTGTATGCGGCCGGCAACCGCTTCAAAAGTCCGGCGGGGAATATTGGGCGAGTATCAAATTCCAACCCGCCATGCTATTGTATTCCCATGGATGCTTCTTTTTACGACCATCCCATACTAAACTCGCCCTATGCGTACCCTGGCCGCCATTGGGAACTGGACAAGGACGGCCAGCCCACCCAAAAGATAATCGAAAGCCGCCGGAGGGCGCAAAACCCCGGCAGGGGGATCTGGTATTTGACGAAGGAAAAAACCTTTCCACCCCGGAGCAGATGTATGACCCTCAGGCGATCATCAACGGGATACGCCGCCATGTGGATGCCTGGCGCGCCCTGCCCGATCCCAAGGACTGGAACGTTACCCCCGAAACCACCCGCCTTTTGCGGCATTGGCGGACCCACCGGTTCAGCGGCATCCGTCCTTTTTTTTGCCAGATCGAGGCGGTGGAAACCCTCATCTGGCTCACCGAGGCCGCGCCCCGGGGCGGCAAAGCGGAAAACAGTTTTCTTGAATACCTGCAAAACGCCGCCGCCGATGCGAACCCGGAACTGTACCGCATTGCCCTCAAGATACCGGTTCCGGCAAGACCACCGTAATGGCCATGATCATCGCCTGGCAGACCGTCAACGCCGTCCGCCGCCCCCAGTCGAGGTGTTTTACCCGTGGTTTCCTCGTGGTTACGCCGGGCATTACCATCAAGGACCGCTTGCGGGTACTCTACCCCGGTGATCCGGACAGCTACTACGCCCGGCGTGAACTGGTCCCCCCGGATATGCTCAGCTGTTTGGAAAAGGCCAAAATTGTAATCACCAATTACCATGCCTTTCAGCTCCGGGATCGGATGAACCTTTCCAAAGGCGGCCGTTCCCTTCTCCAGGGCCGGGGCGAGACCCTGAACACCCTGGAAACCGAAGGTCAGATGATCCAGCGGGCAATGTCCGGCCTTATGGGTCTCAAAAACATTTTTGTTTTGAACGATGAGGCCCATCACTGTTACCGCGAAAAGCAGTCATCCCTTATCAATAACGAACTTTCCCGGGAAGAAAAGGCGGAGGCCGAAGAAAACAACGAAGCCGCCAGGGTCTGGATAAGCGGTCTTGAAATGGTTAAGCGGAAGCTGGGACTTGCCGCGGTGGTAGACCTTTCGGC
>JAIRND010000169.1 GCA_031258225.1 Treponema sp.
CTAAGACCCGGTTTTATGGCGCAAGGCGAGCGTGGCCGTTGCCGGCCTGCCGCTCCCCAGCGGGTTGCTGTTGGAGGAAATCAACAGATCGTTATATCTAAGTAAACGCGCATGGTGCCAGGCACCATGCCAACCATGATACAAAATTATGGTATCATGCTATACTAAAACCATGAAGATTTACCGCCTTTGGCTTTGTCTGTGCGGCCTGTGCCTTGCGGGGCCGCTCGTTGCCCAGACCGGGGGGGCCGGAACCGAAAAAGACCGTGGTACGGCCTGGATCATCCCCATTCAGGGCGATATCGAACCTTCCCTGACGGCATTTGTGCGCCGGGAGGGACGAAAGGCCCTGGACCAGGGGGCAAAGTTCCTGATCTTTGAGATTGATACCTTCGGCGGCAGGGTGGACTCGGCATTGCAGATCACCTCGTTTATTACATCGGTCAAGGATGCCAGAACCATTGCCTGGGTGAACAGCGGGGAACGTTCCATGGGGGTAAGCTGGTCCGCCGGCGCCCTTATCGCTATGGCCTGCCAGGATATCTACATGGCCGCCGGAACCTCCCTGGGGGCGGCGGCGCCGGTTACCATTGGGACGGACGGGCAGACTGAGGGAACCGGGGAAAAGACCGTTTCCGCGGTGCGGGCCCAAATGGCGGCCCTGGCGGAGCGGAACAATCACCCGGTGGAGATTGCCAGGGCTATGGTGGACTACGATGTGGAACTTTGGGAGGTCCTGGTGGATGGGGAGCCGCGGGTGCTTACGCCGCGGGAACTGGAACTGCTGGAACAGGAGGCGGGGGATCCCAAGCCGGAACGCCGTTCCGTAATCTCCCCGGCGGGAAAGCTGCTCTCCCTTACCAGCGGGGAGGCGCTGCGCTACGGCCTGGCCCGGGGCCTGGCGGATGACCGGGACAGCCTGCTTGGGACCATTGGGGCGGCTTCCCCGGCGGTGGAAAGCGTTCCCGGTGCCGCCGACGGGATCATCGCCCTGCTTACCAGCACGCCGGCCCAGGTCCTGCTGATCATCCTGGGTCTGGTGATGATCTTCCTGGAGATCAACAGTCCCGGTTTTGGGATTCCCGGAGTTGTAGCGATCATCTCTTTTGTAACGGTCTTTGGATCGGGAGCCCTGCTGGGCAGGGTGGGTTCACTGGAGATCGTCCTGTTCCTTGCCGGCCTGGCCCTTTTGGTGGTGGAAATTTTCATTACCCCCGGCTTTGGCGTTTTGGGGATTTCGGGATTCTTCTTTATCGGTGTTTCCCTGCTGTTGTCTATGCAGGATTTTGTAATTCCCCGTTTCGACTGGGAATGGACTCTGCTGGGGAGGAACGCGGTGGTAGTATTTGTGGCGCTTATCGCCGCAATCTGTGGTATTGCGGCAATAACCCTGTTGGGGCCAAAGGTCCGCCTGTTTAACCGTCTGACCCTGACCACTCAAATTACGGGGACCGCGGGCGGGCCGATTTCTTCCGGCGGGCCGGAGGGGAACAGAGGTGACGCTAGTTACCAGTCCCTGATAGGAAAAATCGGCATTGCCGCCACTCCCCTGCGTCCCGTCGGCAGAGTGGAGGTTGAAGGGGAAGTGTACGAAGCCCAGGCGGACGGCCTTTTTGTGGAACAGGGCCGGGGGGTAAAAATTACCAGGGTACGGGGAAATAACATAACGGTGCGGCTTGTGTAGCCGCGCGGAAAGATTACCTGTTTAGGAGGAATGTTGTATGGCCTATCTGATTGTTTTAATTGGCGTGGGGATTATCGCCATTGGGTTTCTGATTCTCTTTTTCAGGTTCTTCGGTCTCTGGTTCCGGTCTTTGCTTTCCGGCGCCTATGTGGGGATGGGGAAACTTATCGGCATGTGGCTGCGGCACGTGAACCCCGCGGTAATCGTGGATTCGCGGATCATGCTTTCCAAAGCGGGACTGGAGGTGGCCAGTGATATGCTGGAAACCCACTTCCTGGCGCGGGGGGATGTGATGAAGGTAAGCCGCGCCCTGGTGGCGGCCAACAAGGCCAACATCGAACTGCCCTTTCAGCGGGCCGCCGCCATCGACCTGGCCGGCCGGGACGTGCTGGAAGCGGTGCGGACCAGCGTCAATCCAAAAGTTATCGACTGCCCGGACGCGTCCAAGGGAAAACACACCATCGACGCGGTGGCGAAAGACGGTATCCAGCTTCAGGTAAAGGCCAGGGTAACGGTACGGGCCAACATTGAACGCCTGGTTGGCGGCGCTACCGAGGAGACGATCATCGCGCGGGTGGGAGAGGGAATTGTTACCACCATCGGTTCCTCAGAATCCTACAAGGCGGTGCTGGAGAATCCCGATACCATCTCCAAGCGGGTACTGGAAAAGGGCCTGGACGCGGGAACCGCCTTTGAAATTCTTTCGATTGATATTGCGGATATCGACGTGGGGGCCAATGTGGGGGCCAAATTGCAGGCGGATCAGGCGGAGGCGGACAAACGGCGGTTCCAGGCGGAGGCTGAAAAACGGCGGGCCGCGGCCCAGGCACGGGAGCAGGAGATGATCGCCCTGGTGCAGGAAAACCGGGCCAAGGTAGTCCTGGCGGAGGCGGAAATTCCCCTGGCCATTGCGGAGGCCTTTAAGAGCGGCCACCTGGGGGTAATGGACTATTACCGGCTCAAAAACATCCAGGCCGATACGGATATGCGGTCCTCCATCGGAAGTTCCGCGTCCGGTGAAAAGTAAAAAATGACCAGGCGGGGTACATGAACAACTTGCTGGATCTTGTCTTTGAGAATTTAATACCCATCATCATCGTTGTTTCCGTTGTTATCAGGATCCTTGTGGGTATAAAAAATTCAGCGGCCCCCCGCGGGCGGAGCGCGGCGGAGGTTCTTAAAACCAGCGTGGACGACGATGTGGATAGGGACGTTTGGAGCAGGCTCAAACCCGATGACGATGAGGAGGACGCGGATGACGAGGAGGACGCGGATGATGGGGGACGCGGTAAGCCGTACTACGCGCCCGCCGAATATTCCCGGCCCCTCCTGGCGCCGGGTCCCCTGCGTGAAGCGCCCGCCGCGGCCATTGCCCGGCCCGTTGAACCCGCCGTGGAAAAGCCGGATGCCGGAAGGCCGGACCGGGGCCCCCCCGGTGCGGGGCCTCTTGACCGCCTGAACAACCTTCCCCCGCTGCGCCGGGCGGTGGTCCTGGCGGAGATTCTGGGGCCTCCCCGGAGCCTGTCA
>JAIRND010000092.1 GCA_031258225.1 Treponema sp.
TGGAACACGACGACGCCAACCGGGCCCTTATGGGTTCCAACATGCAGCGCCAGGCGGTTCCGCTGGTGTTCCCGGAGGCCCCACGGGTGGGAACCGGCATGGAGGGGAAATGCGCCTACGATTCGGGGGTCCTCGTAAAGGCCCGCCGCAACGGAACGGTTCAGCGGGTTACCTCCCAGGAAATTGTTGTCAAACCGGAGGACGGCGCAACCAGAGTCGGCGAGACCAACGAGGAAGGGCTGGACGTGTACCGCCTGGTAAAGTACCAGCGGACCAACCAGGATACCTGTTACAACCAGCGGCCCGTGGTCAAGCTGGGGGAAAAGGTAAGCGGGGGACAGGTTATCGCCGACGGCCCGGCCACCCGGAACGGGGAATTGGCCCTGGGCCGGAATATACTTGTGGGATTCATGCCCTGGAACGGCTACAACTACGAGGATTCGATTCTTATCTCCCAGCGGGTCGTCAAAGAAGATATGTTCACCTCCATCCACATCAAGGAATTCCTCACGGAAGTGCGGGAAACCAAACTGGGACCGGAGAAGATCACGCGGGACATTCCCAACACCTCCGAAAAGAGCCTGGACAGTCTGGACAGCGAGGGGATCATCATGGTGGGGGCCAAGGTCCGTTCCGGGGATATCCTGGTCGGCAAAGTAACCCCCAAGAGCGAGACCGAAACCACCCCAGAATTCAAACTGCTCAACTCCATATTCGGTGAGAAGGCCAAGGAAGTACGGGATTCTTCACTGCGGGTACCCCATGGCATTGAAGGCACGATTATCGATATTCAGCGCCTCAAGCGCAGCGCCGGGGACGATCTGAACCCCGGAGTTGACGAGGTGGTCAAGGTACTTATCGCCGCCAAGCGGAAACTCAGGGAAGGGGATAAAATGGCGGGCCGCCACGGCAACAAGGGAGTTGTTGCCCGGATCCTCCCGGAGGAGGACATGCCCTACATGGAAGACGGTACGCCGCTGGATCTCTGCCTTACCCCCCTGGGGGTTCCGTCCCGGATGAATATCGGCCAGCTTCTGGAAACGGAACTTGGCTGGGCGGGCTCCACACTGGACGAATGGTACTCCGCGCCGGTATTCCAGTCCCCCTCCACCGTTCAAATTGAGGAAAAACTCAAAGAGGCGGGACTTCCGGTTACCAGTAAAACCACGCTGTACGACGGTCGTACCGGGGAAAGTTTCGTAAACCCCATTTTCTGCGGGATCATCTACTTCCTTAAATTGCATCACCTGGTTGACGACAAGATGCACGCGCGTTCCACCGGTCCCTACTCCCTGGTAACCCAGCAGCCCCTGGGGGGCAAGGCCCAGTTCGGCGGCCAGCGGCTGGGAGAAATGGAAGTCTGGGCCCTGGAAGCCTACGGCGCCGCCAACACGCTGCAGGAACTTTTGACCATCAAATCCGACGATATGACCGGCCGGTCGAAGATCTACGAGGCCATTGTGAAGGGGGAACCTTCCACCACCGCGGGGATACCCGAATCCTTCAACGTGCTGGTCCAGGAACTCCGGGGTCTGGCGCTGGACCTGACGATCTACGATGTCAAGGGGAAGCAGATACCGTTGACGGAACGGGACGAGGAACTGATCAGCAAGAGCGAAAGTAACTTTTAACGGGCCCCGCCCGGCGGGCCGCGGAGGAGTGTGTCATGAGGTATCCACCGGTCGCGAAAAAATTTCCCCATATCCTTCACGGAGGTGATTATAACCCCGAGCAGTGGCTTGCGTGGAAGGATACAATCTGGAAAGAGGACATGCGCCTTGCCAAACTGGCGGGCATCAACAGTCTTTCCGTGGGCATCTTCTCCTGGGCCGCGCTGGAACCGGCGGAGGGGGTCTACCGTTTCGAGTGGCTTGACGAGGTGATGGATATGCTTGCCGCGAACGGTATCGCCGCGGTCCTGGCAACCCCCTCCGGGGCGCGGCCCGCGTGGCTGAGCAAAAAGTACCCTGAGGTACTGCGGGTGAACGAGACGCGCCTGCGGAACGTCCACGGGGACCGGCACAACCACTGTCTCTCCTCCCCGGTGTACCGGGAAAAAACTCAAGCCCTCAACAGCCTCCTGGCCCGGCGCTACAAGGACCACCCCGCCCTGGCCGTCTGGCATATTTCCAATGAGTACAGCGGTTCCTGCCACTGCCCCCTCTGCCAGGCCAAATTCCGTGAATTCCTGAAAAACAGGTACCAGACCCTGGACGCCCTGAACGAAGCCTGGTGGTCCGCGTTCTGGAGCGGCACGATCACCGACTGGGATCAGATCGAAAGCCCCGGCAGCCCCGGTAACGGCGGGCATAACGGCATCAAGCTGGACTGGCGCCGTTTTACCACCGAACAGCACGTGGACTTCTACCTGAACGAAACGGCCCCCCTTAAGGAACTTGCCCCGGAAATTCCCTGTACCACAAACCTTATGGCCGGTTATACGGGGCTTGACTATGCCCGTTTTGCCGAAGTTCTCGACATTGTCTCCTGGGATTCCTACCCCCGCTGGACCAGCGCGGAGGGGAATGACCAGATCGGCCTTGAGACATCCTATCTTCACGATTTAATGCGGGGCCTCAAACGGCGCCCCTTCATGCTGATGGAATCCTGCCCCTCCGCCACAAACTGGCGCCCCGTCGCCAAACTGCACCGGCCGGGGATTCACATGCTCCAGTCCGTGCAGGCCCTGGCCCACGGCGCCGATACGATCCAGTATTTCCAGTTCCGCAAGGGCCGGGGAGGGCCGGAGCAGTACCACGGCGCGGTGGTCGATCACCAGGGCAGTGAGAACACCCGCGTATTCCGTGACATAGCCGGGGTAGGGGAGCGCATCAAGGGTCTTGACGCCCTTGTGGGGGCCTCCACGCCGGCCTCCGTGGCGCTGATCCACGATTACCAGGTACGCTGGGCCCTGGACGATGCCCAGGGTTTTTTGCAGGGTAAAACCGGCTATGGGGACACCCTGCTTGCCCATTACCGCGCCTTTTGGAAACGGGGTATTCCCCTTGACGTGATCGATTCCCGGCAGACCCTTGACAGGTACCGCCTGGTTATCGCCCCCATGCTCTACATGCTGCGGGAAGGAACGGCGGAACGGCTCGATGACTTTGTCCGGCGGGGCGGTACCCTGGTAACAAGCTACGCCACCGGCTACGTGAACGAGAGTACCCTGGCCTTCCTGGGAGGCTTCCCCGGTCCCCTCAAGGAAACCCTGGGCATCTGGTCGGAGGAAATCGACGCCCTGTACCCCGGCGAGGCGAACTCCATCGAATGGAACGGCAAAAGTTACCGGGCCTTTGACCTGTGTGAGCTTATTCATGCCACGCTGGGGGCGCAGACCCTGGGCGTCTACGGCGCCGACTTCTACGCGGGCCGCCCCGCCCTAACCTTGAACCGCCGGGGTCAGGGCCGGGCCTACTTCATCGCCGCGCGGACCGGGGAGGATTTTCTTGACGATTTCTACCGCCGCCTTACCGTGGAGGCGGGCATTACGCCCCTGTTCGAGACTCTGCCGGAGGGCGTTACCGTCCAGTCTCGCCGGACCGGCGAAAAGGATTTTATCTTTTTGATGAATTTTACCAACACGGCAAAGCGCGTTTCCGGCCCGCCCGGCCTGTTTGATCTTGCGCCCTTTGAGGCCAGAATCATAGAAACCCCTGTCGCCCAAAACTTTTGTTAAAATTTCCGTGATGCCTCAAATTTTCATAGTTATGAGGCTGTTCCAAAATGTCAGATTTTGGAACAGCAACCGTTCCTCCCCGTGGGCTTCACGGTGCTACCGTAAAAAGCCTGTCTTGACAAATTGGCTAACTTGCGTATAGTAAAAACAGGAGGTAAACGGAATGGCAAACGCGGGAGAGGCCGTAGAGACGGCGGAAGGATTGGGTTACGAGAAGGTGTGGGCAATGTTCCGGGAGATAGCCGAGCGGCAGGCGGAGACGGCCCTC
>JAIRND010000200.1 GCA_031258225.1 Treponema sp.
GTGTCGCAAAAACCACGATAAATGGGCTGCTTACGGAGTTTGCAAGGTAAAATCGCCTCATAGGTGGTACCCATTCGGCGATTTTTTGGGTTTCACGCGCGAAGCGCGACAAACTCCTGGGAATAGGTAACACTACCACGGGTTTTTAGAGCCGTCAAGCGGTTTTTATGGATTTTTTATGGGAGCCGGCAATTCCGAATTCCAGCGGCCTGTTGCACTTGTAGGTTGAACCCGGTATATAAAAAAGTAGACACTACGGGAACAGCGGCGGGGGCGTTACGGGGGCGGAGCCCCCGTATGGGGGGTGCCGGAATAGACCGGAAGGGCTATGGAGGCAGGGGGGCTCCGCCCCCCTTAAAATTCAGGAGCCGGGCTTTATGGCAAGGTGCAGTTCGTTAAGCTGTTTGGCGTCAACGATCCCGGGGCTGTCGTCCAGGGGGCTGACGGCAAAGGAATTTTTGGGAAAGGCGATGACCTCTTTTATTGATGTTTCGCCGGCCATGATCATGACAAGGCGGTCCAGGCCGGGGGCTATGCCGCCGTGGGGAGGAGCGCCGTACTTGAACGCTTCGGTGAGAAATCCAAAGCGGCGCTCGGCCTCCTCGTTGTCGAAGCCCACAATGTTGAATATCCGTTTTTGCAGGCTGGGGTCGTGGATTCTGATGGACCCTGAGGCAAGTTCAAAGCCGTTCAGAACAAGGTCGTAAAGGTCTCCCTTGACGGAGCCGGGGTCGCTTTCCAGGGTGTCATGGTACTTTTCCTGGGGCCAGGTGAACATGTGATGGGCGGCTTCCCAGCGGTTTTCTTCCTCGTTGAATTCAAACATGGGAAAGTCCACAATCCAGGCGAATTCAAAACGGAGCGCGCCGCCGCTTAGGCTGAGGTCCCGCCCCAGCCTGGAACGGACCGCGCCCAGGGCGGTGTTGGCGATGCCGCGCCGGGAGTCGGCAACCAGGAGGATAAGGTCGCCGGGGCCCGCGCCCAGGGCGGAAATAACAGCCGCTCCCTGGTCCGCGAAAAATTTTGACACGCCAGATTCCAGAACGGGACCGGGGGCCACCTTCATCCAGGCCAGACCCTTTGCCTTGTATATTTTGGCATGGGCCTCGAGTTCCTCAATTTGTTTGCGGGAGTAGGGGGCGGGCATAAGGGCGGCAGGGACGACGAGGGCTTTAACGGCACCGCCGGGGATGCTGACGCCTTTTTGCGCGGCTGCGCGGCGGGCGGCCTCTCCCTGGGTTAGGGCGTCCTTAAAAGCCTGGAAACCGCCGGTTTCCACGAAGGGGCTAAAATCCTGGAGGGGCAGGTCAAAGCGGAGGTCGGGTTTGTCGCTGCCGTAGCGTTCCTGCGCTTCTTCCCAGGTAAGGCGGCGGAATTTGGCGGGCAGTTCCACGCCCAGGGTTTTTTTGAACACATGGCCCATGAGTCCTTCCGTCATGGACAGTACATCTTCCCGGTCCACAAAGGACATTTCAATGTCGATTTGCGTAAACTCCGGCTGCCGGTCCCCGCGCGCGTCTTCGTCCCGGTAACAGCGGGCAATCTGGAAGTACTTGTCAAAACCGGCAACCATGAGGAGCTGTTTGTAAAGCTGGGGGCTCTGGGGCAGGGCATAAAACCTGCCCGGATACAGGCGGGAGGGGACCAGGTAGTCCCGCGCCCCTTCCGGAGTTGATTTGATAAACGTAGGGGTTTCAATTTCATAGAAGCCCTGGGCCCCCATCCATTCCCGGACGGCAAAACTTACCTCGCCGCGCAGGCGGACCCGGTTTTGCATGCCGGCGGAACGCAGATCCAGGTAGCGGTACTTGAGCCGCAGGTCTTCACCGGCGCTGCTTTCATCCCCGATCTGAAACGGAAGAACATCGCAGCGGTTCAGGATGACAAGCCGCGTTACAAGGACTTCGATTTCCCCGGTGGGCATATCGGGGTTTACCATGTCGTCCGGCCGGCGGCGTACCGGGCCTTCCAGGGCAACGCAGTACTCGTTTCTTAGTTCCGCGGCCAGCGCCTTTATCTGCGCCGGCGCGTCCTGGTCCACGACGGCCTGGGTAACGCCGTAGCGGTCCCGCAGATTGATAAACGATATGCCGCCATGATCCCGCCTGCGGTGTACCCATCCGTTCAGAATTACTGTCCTGCCGGCATCGGCCGGGCGCAACGCACCACAGGTTGTGGTTCGTTTCATTGATTCCATGTGTCCAATGTATCACGAGAATGGAATCTATTCTATAATGGGAAAGGCGGAGGAAACCATGCAATTTGAATTGAGTGAGGCGCTTATCAGGGATCTGCTTTTTTCGATGGAAGATCAGATGGGTGATTTTTGCCTGGACACCAGGGAAGGGATCATTATCCGCACTATGGATGATGAGGACTATGAGGAGGGGTATCTTGATGAGACAGAGGAAGACGAAAAGCGTTACATTTCCCTGCCCGCCTGGGACTCCACGGACGGTTTCAGGCTGATGGAACATTTTACCGCAGGACTGCGGAACCCGGCGCTGCGAAACGAGCTGTCCAGGGCCCTGAACCGGGGAAAAGGTGTGTTCCGGTCCTTTAAGGATACTATTGCCCGTTATCCTGAAACAGAAAAACTATGGTTCACCTACAAGGAACAGGGAATGAAGCGGGAAATTCTGCGCTGGTACAACGGCCTGCGGGAGGAGTGGGGGCTTGAGCGGATCGGCGGTGAGCCTGAGGAAACCGGGGACCTGGTACTGGAGGATTTTCGTTTTCACCTTTCAAAAGAAACCGACCGGGAAGCGGCGGCGGCCCTTCACCGGGTTTGTATTGAAGAACTGCGGGCCTATGCCGCCGAGCATACGGGGGACATGGCGGAAACGCCGGCTTTTTTGGCGCTGGAACAGCCGGACGGCTGGTGTTTTCCCGGCGATCTGGGCCTGACGGCGGAAACGGGGACTGGGGATTTTGCCGGTTATACCGCCGCCGTAAGACGGGGCGAAACCCTGTACATCCACGCCCTTGAGGTACAGCCCCAGTACCGGGGTCTGGGAATTGGGAAGGGGCTTTTAAGCCGGTGTATTGAGGAGGCCAGGCGGCGATTCGTCTGCTCCCCCGGTCCGGACGGGGAGGTCCCGCTGCGGATACTTATCGATCTTCCCGCGGGAAGTGAGGGGTTTTCCCAGGTACTGTTCAGGGATTCGTTTACTACCTGCATGGTCCGTTACTGTCTTCCGGCCCAGGATCCCAATTGAACTTTACCAAGCAATATGTCAAGCTAAGCTAAAGTTCAATGCCGGGATAACAAGGATGGCCTTTACAGTTGACACGGAACGGGTAAAACAAAAGATTGCCGCTATTCGGGATAAATTACAGGAAGAAGTTAACCCTCTGCTTCTTAACGAATACCGTCTTCTTCTAAAAAAGGAGATACCCTTTTTTCGCCGGTCCTGGGTCGCGGCCTATTTGCTGATGCTGCACGACCAGGGGCAGAGCCGGCAAATTTCGCGCTGGGAAAAGGGAGAAGGCGTCCGGGCAAAAACCAGGGGCCCGGTCCAGAATGAAAGTTCCAGGGGGTCCTACCGGGATAACGGGGCGGAGCGCCGGAGCCAGGGCGCCTTGACGGAGACGCCTTACGGTCCGGTGGGCAAGTTTGTTTTGAATGAAGAAGAGTCAAAGCGGCTGTTTATCAGCATAGGACGTAACCGCCGCCTGTTTCCCCGCGAAATTCTTGGACTTATTATCAACACCGCACAGGTTGAACGGGAAGATATTGGGTCTATTCGTATCCTGGACAGTTACTCGTTTGTGCAGGTCAGGGACACGGTGGCGGATCAGATTATCGAAGCCCTGAACGGGGCCATGTTCCGTGGACGGACCCTGACGGTGAACTACGCCCATGCCAAACGGGAAGGGGGAACCGGGGATACCGATGGGGAGGAAGCCCAGGCCCCCGAACCGGAAACTCCGGACACGGAGACGCCGGAGGCCCCAATACCGGAAGCCCCGGACCTAGGCCTGGGCGCCGAGGAGGATGATGATCCTCCCGATGAGGACGGCGTTTAGGCCGATACCGGCCAGCAGCAACAGCCAGGAAAGAACTCCCAGGATAGAGGCCCGGCGGGCGCATCCGCGGGCCAGCCGTTCCGGGTCCCCCGGAATTGCCCCAAAGGGGACAAAGCTGTCCTCCGGTTCCCGTGGAACCGGCGCACCGGCGGCCTGGGGGTCCAGAACTCCAAACACGTGCCACAATTCCTTTCCCGATTTTTTCATGCCCGGCGCGAGAAGGGGAATTCCCCTGGGCAGATCCTGGTAACAGCGGGAGCCGTAGACTTCCCCGTTGGGGAGGATGCCCGATGAGTAGATGAGGGGCAGCCGGACCAGGTCCCGAATGGAACGGTACACACGGGCCCCCTGCCAAAACCGGCGATAGACGATGGTCAGCAGGAGCCCCGGCGGCGCCAGGGTGTAGAGGGGTACAAAGGCGGCGCAAAAGGCGGTGATCACCGTAAGCCGGAAGGCGGGCCGGGGCAGAAACGCGACGGCCATAGCGATAAGGCAGAGGGCCCCCAGGACCAGGGCGTAGGGGGTAACGCCGTTCCAGTATTCGTTCCGGTGGCGGCCTGTCCGGATGACCCTGCCGGCCATGGAACGCTCGTCGCCGGTGTAAAAAATGACCTGCAGAGGGGTTTCCGGGGTAACGGCGAATATCCAGCGGCCATCCTGGGGGCTTAACGCGCCGCCCACAAAGACCCGGACCTCTCCGGTTAGGGTGGCTACCTGGTCCCGGTTTAGACGCTGGGGCGCTTCTTCGGCGGGGTCAAGGCCCTCCTCCTTGTCCGCCGTGGGGAGCATGTAGACCTGAGCCCCCGTAAGCACCACCGGGATGGTAAGATCGGGGCTTCTGATCCAAAGGGTATGGCCGTCGGTAATCGACTCAAAACTGCCGGTAAAACGGAACAACTCCCGGTCGGGGCCCTGCCGGGGCGGAGGGGTCTCCTGGGCGGGGCCGCGGCTTACATAGCGCGCGTAATCCAGCAGGGGCGCAAGGCGCAGTTTGTTGAAGTACGCGCGGAACCGCCTCCAGGCCCGGCGGCTTACCAGGGCCCCGGCGATGGGAACCAGGCCGTACCAGAACAGGGCCAAAAGGCCTATCAGTAGAAAATCATAGATACGCAGGGTAATATTCCTCCATGGAAGTATACCGGATCGAACAACTTATCGTGGGGGCCAATGCTACCAACTGCTGGATAGTCGTCTATCAGCCTGTTGCGC
>JAIRND010000008.1 GCA_031258225.1 Treponema sp.
CCCTGCGTTTCCCGTAAACGGGGGGAGTAGGTATAGTCGCCGTTTGGAATGGAGCCCGCGGATGCCGTGCCGCGTGGTTGGGTTTCCGCTTTGGGATCCAGATACTCAACGCCGTCCCGCATAATATCTTTGGCCAGCGCAATCGTGATGTCGTAAAGAACGGAGTCCCTGGATACGCTTGTTTCCAGCGCCTGGGCGATCTGCCTGTTCAATTCCGCCTTGGGAATGGTGTACAGAACATAGGCGATATACTCATCGGTATACGCGTCGTCCTGATCGGGGTCGTAGCGGCGCATAAGCACCCACCAGTCCGAATCCCGCTGGGCCCCTGAGTAGGACACATTCACGACCGCGTTAATGGCGTTGTCAATTTCCTGCCGGTATTCCGCGGTCCCCGCGGCCGATGTGGAATTGGCACCCCCGCTTGACTGGGAAGCGCCGGATTCCGCCGCCTGGAATTTGCTGCTTATCGTGGTCCGCAGCATGGCGCCGATGCGCTGCTGGGCGCTGAAGTTGTCCGCCCAGGCCAGGGCGAATTGCAGGTTGGTCGAGCTTTCCTCGCCGATTACGCAGTACTTGTCCTTGAACAGGGCCTGGACCGCCGTTACGCCGTCCGCCACGTACAGCTTGATCCAGTCCGGGGTTTCCACGCCTATGGCTTTGCCCTTGTTATCCAGTTCCAGTGTCCGTACCGCCGGGCCTCCGGCGCAGCCGGAAACAATCACCGCCGCGGCGGCCAGAACCGCCAGGATTACCGTTGTTTTCTTCATCGTTTTATCGCCTGAAACAATTGACAACCGCGGAGCTACGCCCCGTTACGGGTTGTTTCCCTTCACACAAGCATCTATTCCCATATACCGTAACCTATCTTAAAACACCGTGTCAAGGGACAGGGCCTCGGCGTTTACCAATGGCCGGTTGAACTCCTCCAATATCAGGGCCGCGGGGTGGCGGCAGGCCGGCGCCCGGCAATCTGTTTTCTGAACGCCGCGAGCGCCTCCCGTCCGCGTTGTGTTACCGGTTTTACCCATCTGCCGGAATTCATGTACCAGAGGATGATCCCCAGCCGGATAAACTCATCGAGGTAGAGCGTGAAGAAGACCGCCAGGAAGGGCAGGCGGAACACCAGCCCCGTCAACACGGCGGCGGGGATACTGATGAAAAAGAGGCCGCAGAATTCTATCACCGTGCCGAACACCGATTCTCCGCCTGAACGGAAGATACCGTTGCTTATGTAGTTGCAGGTTCTGATGGTTCCGGTAAGCGCGTAGATGTAGAGCATCCCCCGCGCGTAAAACCGCGCCTGCGCCCCCAGGCCGAAACGGCCAAGGATAGGATCCCTGAACACAATGATGATGATCACCAGCAGAAGCGTTACCAGGGGAACCAGGACCACGAAGCGTTTCGCGTCCCGGTAGCCTTCCAGGTGTTCCCCCGCGCCTACGCGCTTTCCCACCATTACGGAGCTGGCGTTTGCCAGGCCGCCGAAGAAGGCGAAGACAAAGCCCTCCATAACCCGGAAGACCGTAAAGGCCGCGATTCCCTGCGCGAGCTGACGGCCGATAATAATGTTAAGGATAAGCTGTCCCGCGCCGTAGGAAATTTCGTTACAGACCACGAAGATCGTTTTTGAGAAAAACTGCCGGACAAAGGCCAGGTCCCAGCGGAAATGATCCCGGATCCTCGTGACAAACGAGTGCTTGTCCAAAAAGCAGTACATGTACAGGACCAGGATATGTACTACGCAGGATATGACGGTGCCGGCCGCCGCCCCCTCCACGCCCATTTTTGGAAAGCCGAACATGCCGAAGATCAACACCCAGTTACAAAAAGTGTTGGTGATGATCGAGGCTATCGAGGCGAACAGGGGTATCTTTACTTTTTCTATCGACCGAAGCAGGGAGGCGATAGCCATGGCGAAGACCTGTATGGGGTAGCTCCAGCCCACAATCCTGAGGTACGGTACGCCGGCGGCGCGGATATGTTCCTTGTCGGTGTAGATAGCCATGATAAATTCCGGGGCGAATACGGCGGCGGCCCCGAAGACAAGGCCCGCGATCATCATGGTAACCAGCGTGAGCCCGTAGGCCCGGCAGATTCCCCTGTCGTCCCTGGCCCCCCAGTACTGGGCAAAGAATATCATGCCGCCGTTGCAGAAGCCGAAATACGCGGCAAAGAGCAGCATGGAAAAAAGGGAACAGATACCCACCGCGGCCACCGCGGTTTCCCCCTGGGTTCCAATCATGATCGTGTCTACCATACCGGCGGAGCTGGTGAGCAGGTTCTGCAGGGCAACGGGAAAGCCGATGATGAGGATCTCCTCGTAAAAACGGCGGTTTCCGAAAAAAAATTTGTCCATCCTTTCATCATTGCACAGCTTACCATTCGGTGCTATCCTCTGCGGAAAATCTCCGGACAAGGAGGCGGGAATGGGGGTTATCAGCCGCCTGTGCGCGGAAGTACGGCTTCCCCGGATGCTCAGGGTACGGCAGTTTTTTGACCGGGACCACATCGAAGCGGAGGATATTCCGGCGGCGGTGAGGGCCCAGTTGTCCCGTCCGGAACTTGGGAACCCGGTCGAGCCCGGCAAGCGTTACGCCATTACCTGCGGCAGCCGGGGGGTGGCCAACATCGTCCTTATTACCGGGGCCATTGCCGCTTTTGTGAGGTCCCGGGGGGGCTTGCCCTTTGTGGTTCCCGCGATGGGCAGCCACGGCGGCGCCACCGCCGGGGGACAGAGGGCCCTGCTTGCCGCTTACGGCCTTACCGAGGAATCCCTGGGCTGTCCCATTGTCTCATCAATGGAAACCGTGGCGCTCGGTGAAACCGAACCCGGCCCGGGGGGGAAACGGTACGGCGTGAGGATCGACAAAAACGCCGCCGGGGCCGACGGCATCATCGTGGCGGGGCGGATCAAGCCCCACACCGATTTTCACGGTCCCTACGAAAGCGGGATCATGAAGATGATGGCCATCGGGCTGGGCAAGCGGGAGGGGGCGGAGATCTGCCACGAGAACGGCTTTGGGTATATGGCGGAGATGGTCCCCCTTTTCGGCAGGGCCGTCATCGCCTGTGCCCCGGTGGTCCTGGGCTTTGGGATCCTGGAAAACGCCTACGGCCAAACCCGCAAGTTTGCCGCTCTGCGGCCCGATGAGATTGAGACGCGGGAGCCGGTCCTCCTTGACGAGGCCCGTTCCCTGCTGCCCCGTATCCCCTTCGACAGCGCCGACGTGCTTGTGGTGGACCGGATCGGCAAGGATATTTCCGGGGACGGCATGGACCCCAATATCACCGGTCCCAGCCCCTGTTCCCCCTGGGTTACCGGCGGCCTCAGGGCCAACCGTACCGTCGTACTGGACCTGACCGATGAAACCCACGGCGCGGCTATGGGCATTGGGGCCGCCCACACCACTACCCGGCGGCTTTTCAACAAGGTGGATTTTGAGGCTACCTATGTGAACGCCGTTACCAGCCGGGGCATCGACTTTGCCCGGATTCCCTGCGTCCTGGAAAGCGACCGTGAGGCGGTGCAGCTTGCCCTGCGAACCTGTATCGGCGGCGATCCCGGCCGCCCCCGGATCATCCGCATCGCCGACAGCCTCCATACCGAAACCATGTGGATATCCGAGGCCATGGAAGGGGAGGCCGCGGCCCGGCTGGAGATCCAAAGCGGGCCGGAGGACTGGCCCTTCGACGGGGACGGCAACCTGTGGTAGGCGGTCAATATTCAACCTGTGGGTAGTTCAGGTTGATACGCCCTGACCATAACCTCCTCCTGATCCGGCAGGGGCTGGGATGTACCTATAAAATTCCTATGCGTTTATATTGGGTGATCGGCCTATGGACCTGCCGTTGAATCGCCGCTAAGATAGGGAACTACGATGACGGCGGGCCACGCGGAGGTAACAATTGGGTACTGAGGGGACAGGAGTATACGCGGAAACCGCAGACAGATCCGTCAAGGCCGCCCGCCAGGATAAGCCCGTGTTCTACACGATCAAGGAGGTCTCGGAACGGACCTCCCTTCCCCCCCATGTGCTTCGCTACTACGAGAACGAGGGGCTCCTCCCCGGTGTCGCCCGCAGCCGGAACGGGGTGCGCCGCTATTCGGAAGGCGATCTTGAAGGGCTGGCCCTTGTGTGCTGCCTTAAAAACACGGGGATGACCATCAAACAGATAAAAAATTTTGTGGAACTCAGCCTTAAAGGTGAGGGGACCCTTAAACAGCGTTGTGATCTGCTGCGGGAGCATAAGCGGCACGTGGAGGATCAGATCGGGGAGATGAGGAAACACCTGGAAAAGGTAACGGGGAAGATCGAGCACTTTACCAGACAGTGTGAGCAACACGGGGAGACCCCGTAAATGGAACTGTCCCTAATCGGATACGATCCCGCGGGTGCCTGGATCAACAACGAACAAACCGTGGACGGACTCTTGCGCCACAGGAATCCCGCGGGGCTTACGTGGATCAACATGAGCGGCCTTGATAAAACCGCCGAACTGAACCGCCTGGCTGAGGTTTTTCACATCCACCCCCTGACGGTGGAGGACATTCTGGATGTTGATCACCGTCCCAAGGTTGAGGAATTTGACGACTACCTGTTTGTCGTGTTGAAATCCATCGGGACGGCGGGGCGGGACGGGGAGCTTGATCTTGAGCAGATCGCCCTTGTGATTACCGAAAACACCGTTATTAGTTTTCAGGAAAAGCCAGGCGATTATTTTGACGGCATAAGGAAGCGGATCCTCAACAACGCCGGCAGAATCCGCCGCATGGGGGCCGTCTACCTTGCCTGGGCCGTCATGGACGCGGTGGTGGACCAGTACTTTGTTTTTCTGGACAGCATCGGCGCCGGGATTGAGGAATTTGAGGAACGGGCTGTCGATGAAAAGGACCAGAACATTATTCCCGACATTCAACGGCTCAAGCAGAACCTGCTGCGGATCAGGCGGGTGGTCTGGCCTCTGCGTGAAAGCATTCAGGCCATGGGGCGTCTTGATTCGGGGTGGATCCCGGAGGAACTGGCCCCCTTCTTCAAGGACCTTCACGACAACGTGGTCCAGGCCGCCGACAGTGTGGAAACCTACCGGGAACTTATCGCCGGGGTTATCGAGGTGAACCTTTCCGCCGTGTCGAACCGGATGAACAACGTTATGAAAGTCCTCACCATCATTTCCACAATTTTTATCCCCCTTACCTTTATTGTTGGCGTGTACGGGATGAATTTTAAGGTTATGCCGGAACTTGAATTCCCCCTGGGGTATCCAATTGCCTGGGCCGTGATGCTTCTCATCGCCATAGGGATGCTCATCTTTTTTAAGATCCGCCGCTGGCTGTAGCGGAAACCGGCCGGTTCGGGAACCACCATGATCTACCCCGCAAACGAAGAATCGCTGCGAATCGCGGCGGCGGCCCTCCGCGCGGGGGAGCCTGTCGCCTTTCCCACGGAGACGGTCTATGGCCTGGGCGCCGGCGCCTTTAATCCCCGCGCCCTGGCGAAAATTTTCGAGATCAAGGGCCGCCCCCGTTTTGATCCGCTGATCGTTCACATTGCCGGCCTTGAGACCCTGGGGGATGTGGTGGACCTTGAGGCCCTTGCGCCGGGGGTACGGGACGAGGTCCGCCGGATCGGGGAGGCGTTCTGGCCCGGCCCCCTGACCCTGGTCCTTCCCAAACTGCCGTCGGTCCCCGATCTGGCCACCGCCGGGCTTGCCACCGTGGCGGTCCGTATTCCCGTTCACCCTGTCGCGCGGGAACTTATCCGGCTTTCCACCGGCGCCGTGGCGGCGCCCAGCGCCAACCGCTTCGGCCGCCTTTCCCCCACCAGGGCGGAACACGTGGCGGAGCAGTTGGGGGATCGTCTGGAAATTATTCTGGACGGCGGCCCGGCCGAGGTGGGGATCGAGTCCACGGTCCTTGATATGACGGACAGGCCCCGGATCCTGCGGCCCGGCGGCCTTCCCCGCGCGCGCCTGGAAGCCCTCCTGGGGCCCCTGCCCGTGTCCGGGCTGCCTGTGTCCGGGCCGTCAGGCGAACTCCATTCGCCTGGCGTGTGGAACTCGCCAGGGCTCCTCACGAGTCACTACGCGCCCAGGACCCCCCTTTACCTCCACGACAGCGGGGAGATGGCCGGCCTTGAGTACCGGGAAGACGAGGGGTATCTTTTTTTTAGCCGTGGCCACGGGGAACCGGGGGACCGTGGCGGGGCCCTGGAAGTTCTGTCGGACGAGGGGGACAGCCTGGAAGCGGCGGCCAATCTCTTTGCCGCCCTTCACCGGCTGGACAGCCTTGGCCTCCGTGCCATCCACGCGGAGGCGGCCCCCCCGCAGGCACTGGGGGAGGCTATCAACGACCGCCTTAGACGCGCGGCGGCGCGGGAACCCTGATGCCGGGCGATTCATCAGGCAGTGGCGGCATGGACAAGACGGGAAAGGTAAAATCGCCTCATAGGTGGTACCTATTCGGCGATTTGT
This sequence comes from Treponema sp., assembly GCA_031258225.1. Lineage (GTDB taxonomy): Bacteria > Spirochaetota > Spirochaetia > Treponematales > Breznakiellaceae > JAISFT01. Next base: position 6,475 of record JAIRND010000008.1, read on the forward strand.
CATCTTCGATGACTTGGGGTTTTACGCGCGAAGCGCGACAAACTGCTATGCGTCGGCCCGTGCGCCTTACCTTCCGGCCCCGGGGATGGTATACTCAGCCCCTGAAAGGGGTGAACCGACAATCCAACACCCGGCCCTATAGCTCAATGGATAGAGCACCGGCCTTCTAAGCCGGCTATGATGGTTCGATTCCGTCTAGGGTCATGCCCGGCAGCCCGCCTTGGAAGGGCGTCCTTGTAGTAAAGCACAAAAGAACTATTTTTTCAGGCAGGCGTCGATAAATTTGGCGGCCGTGGTGTAGTCCTCCGATCCGCTAAAAGGTCCCCGGAAGGTCAGTTTGACATCGGTACGGTTGGCCAGTTCCTTTACCCACATTGCATTGTCAAAATAGGTTAGTCCCGGCCGGCGTGGTGTTTACCTCGCTTTGAAGCAGGACGAAACGGAGTACCAGTTGGAGGGGGTACTTTTCATTCAGACCGCCGTGACGGGCTGTAAGGGCTATCGGGGAGCATATTTCATAGCAGTTTTTCAGGAGCAGCGACATAACCTGCGTCTATCAATGCTACCAGCGCCAATAATGCGCCCCAATGGTAAAACTTGTCACTACTTCTCACATCGCAACCTTCTCCGGTATCTGCGTTGTAATTTTCATGGACATGACCTTTATCCTGCCATTCCTTCAAGAGAAGGTTTTTGCTTTTTTCGGCCAGCGTTTTGCATGCATCATTCAGCCCGTGCCTGCGTAATGCGATGTATACCAGAGGCCAATTACACGGGCCAGTTCAGCCAGACATTCACAGTCATGAATATATAAACCGGTAAGGCCGACATCGGCGAGCTTCATAAGATTGGTTTCGTTATCAAACGGTATATTATCGTACATGGGTGAATTATCCAGGCCCGATTCAAACCGCGCGCCCTGTATATCATTGACAGAGTGCAGTGCCCAATAGCGGTAAAACCGTTGCCGCCGGCGAGTATCAGACGCCCTTCTTTCCGGTAATAGGTGTCGAACAGAAAACGAACTTCCCGCCGTACATCTTCGGGAGTACCATAGGGTATAATCCTTTGCACGTCCATGCCCGCCCAAAAACAGATTTGCCCGCCGAATTCCCTGGCTATTTCGCGTTCATCCATCGTATATTTCTGAATGGGATGCAGCACGTCAAGGCCGATTTCGATTAGATCCGGTATAAAGGCTTTAACGTTCCCGCGGGTATGGAGCCAAAAGTGCATACCAAGATCGTGGGCATGATCGATAAGCTCTTTATAATAGGGTTTGAAAAACTCCCTGAAGATATCAAGGGAGAAAAAAGGCCCGGTCTGGGTTCCGATATCGTCGGTGGTAAACATGGCGTCCGCGTTGAGCTCTTTTTTGCACGGGTTACCGCGGTTTTATCGAAGGCATACCGAGGATGTAGATCTGGATATCCGCGGGGTACTGCTCCAGGACCGTCTTGAATTCCGGTTCCCTGGAGCCAAAAACACCCGTGCTGTAGACCCAATTGTGTACAGCCAGGGGGATACGCCTGGCCGCGCCTTTCCCTTCGATTACGTTTTTTAATTCCACTTTGCTCAGAGGATCATCAAGCATAAACATCCGGCGCTCCCGAAAAAAAGTTATTTCCCAAAATACCTGTCATAGGCAGCCTGGTAAATCTCTATCATGCGTTCAAGTCCCATCGACTTTTTCCGGGTCTTCAAGGCCGACGCCGAATACCCCGGTTTTTTGCGGTTTACCGCAAAAAATGCGCCCAAAAAATCCTCACGTTTAATCGTGTCCGGCTTCCGCCTAATACGCTATTATTTTCCCCAGAGCGTCGGAAACGGTTTTGTAGTAGGCCTGGTAGCTGATCCCGGGAACCGGGGACTCGCCGATGGAAGTTTCCGCGGTAAGGTAGCCGTCAAAACCGGCCTTCCGCAGTGCGGGTATGATTTTTTCCCAGCATGCATCGCCGTCGAGGAGGTCCACCCAGCTTCCCCCCTGGAACAATCCGCCGTTGCGCCTGAAATTTTTGACGTGGAGCCTGCGTATGCGGCGGTCGAGAATTTCGATCCAGTATTCGGGCCATGAAATAGCCAGGACATTGCCCACGTCGAAGTACGCCCCTACCCGGGGATTGTCAAGTTCGTCGATAAAACGGGCCATATCGAAAGGGGAGGTGAAAAAACCGTTCCAAACCTGCTCAAGACACACGCTGATACCGGAATCGGCAATCTCGCCGCCTATCTCCCTGTAACATTCAAGGCTGTTTTTCCGGGCTTCCCGCATTGACAGTTCGCCGCTTATCCCGCCGGGAACCGAAAGGATTGCCCCCGCGTCCAAAGCCCCGGCACATTCGATCTGCCGCCTGATGACCTTGTGGGCCCGTTGGCGGTTTTCCCTGTCGCCCGCGCCGGTATTGCCGCCCAGGGAAGTCGATATACTGACCACCGGCAGGGAATATTTCCGCGAAAGTTTCGCCAGGGCGTCCAGATCGGTTCCCTTTTCCAGAGTAATGGAATGGGCCGAATATCCGTCCTTGTCGATATTCAGTTCGATCCCTTCAAAGCCGGCCTCTTTGACCGCCCGAAAGGTTTCCTCAAATGTATCCCTGGCCTCTACAGTCCAGGCGTTAATGGATTTTTTCATGCTGCTTCCCCCATTTCCTCCGCGGCATAAACTAATAAACCACTTTCACCGGAAGACCGGTTTCCATGGAACGGTTACAGGCAAGGGTAAAGGCCACGGATTTGTAGGCGTCCCCGTAAGGCGAGCGGATCTTCCCGGCGTTTCCCGAAATAGCGGCGTCCACGAACGTGCGGTCGCAGAGCAAACCAAAGTCCACTTCGGACTTGGTAACTTCCACATGTTCCTCGGAATCTTTGTCCCGCACCCCGTCGCCCTTTATGACGCTGGCGCTTTTGCCCTTTTTGGCCGCGGTCTTGGCGCCCTGGGTATATACCGTAACGCTGCCGCAAAGCACATAATCCATACGGGAATCCCTGGCGCCGAAGATCATCTTCGATTCCCAGCAGACCCCGTTTTTCGCGTAGCAGCCTGTCATCATGGTGGCGGTAACGCCGTTCTTAAAGGTGATGAGGGTAGTGGAAAGATCATCGGTATAGTAACCGGGACATTCCTTCTGGCTGATCCAGCCCCGGCCCGCCACGGAGTACACCGTATCAGGTTCCGTACCCAGAAGGTAGCGCAGCATATCCATCTGATGTATGGTCTGTTCCACAAGCTGGCCGCCTGAGGTAAACTTGTTTCTCCACCAGGGAACCTCGGGAATTCCGCCGACCCGGGAAGCCTGGACAGTCAGAACCTTGCCGGCGGCGATGTACTTTTTGGCGGCATCGTTGATGTTGTCGTAACGGCATTGAAAACCCGAAGCGGCGATGATCTTGTGCTTTTCCACCTGGGCGGCCATTTCCCCCGCAAGATCCAAATCAAGGGCAATAGGTTTTTCCACAAAAAAAGGTATGCCCCGTTTGATGGTTTCAAATTCGATATTACCGTGGCAGGCCGGCGGCACGCAGATGAAGACCAGATCAGGCTTCACCTTGTCGTACATTTCAACATAATCGGAAAAGGCCCTGCCTTGCCCTGCCTTTTTCACAAAGCCCTCGGCCCGCTCAACGGTAACGTCGCAGAAGCCGGCCAAACTCAGATCCGTGAACCGCATAAAGTGTTCAAGGTGATACGCCCCGATACCTCCGCAGCCGATTAACGCAAGTTTCTTCATAATAGCCTCCTCATAAAAAACCACGCCGTTTTCCGGCACAGGTTTACACTATCACAAAACCATACCACTTTTCATTTGTTTTGGTAATAGGGGCCTGAGGTTACCGTAACCGTTCAGAAGGAGAAAAAGAAGGAGAAAAAACCACTATATCACCAGGGGAGGTTTCTAGTTCTATTAAGTCTTCGGTAAAAACTCCCACCGGTTTCTCGTTATGGGAGACGTTACAGACGCCCCAGACATTCCGCACCGCGAGTTTTTTCCCAAGGCTGGATGTAATCGCCGCTTTTCCCGGTTTGCCGTTCTCGCGGGAAGCTTCCACGACAAAACCTCCCGCGGCATATAACTTAAACCGGCTATTCCATTCTTCCGGCAGGGCGGCGAAGAGTCGTATAACCGGTTCCCCCTCCGGTGTTCCGCCTCCGCTTTGCAGCAGAGCCCGTTGAATTGCGGTGGAAATGTTGCCCAACCGTTGGGCGCTTATGGCGTTTACGCCTTCCCGGCCGGTAAGCCGGTTTTCGAACTGTGGTATCGATCCGTTATTTTTATAGTGTTCGTATTCAATGGCAGCATTGATACAGTTGATCTGTCCCACAATGATCTCAGCCATCTCCTTCGCCTTACCCATGTGTGCCATTATGACGCCCATGCCGGACATTTCGTAGACATAGGCTCGTGAGTTAATAGCGTTGAGGGCCAAACCTGCTTCGACCGTACGTTTACCGGTGGCATACAGGCCGGGGGACGCCTTTTCGGTTTCCATCGTACAAAGATTGAACATACGGCAGGGAAGCGGACGGAGGCTCTGTTTCTGGTTTGCTTCTGAACGCAGTCCCTGTGAATAGCATACAAATACCGGTCCTTCACCCTCGTTAGAGGCAGGCATGGGGGCAAGGCAGGAAAGCAGTTCCTGCCATATTCCGCGGAGTTCCTGATCCACCCCCAGTATCTCTGCCGCTTTTATGGCTACCGGTACAATACCGTACATGGCGGAAATATTTTCCATGGAGTCCATGCAGCCCAAGGAACCTTCGCCATTGTTGGTAAGATACATGTGGTAGACGCCGTTTTCATCTTTTTTTAGATTCGGAAAAGTCCTAAAAAATTCAGCCACTCCCCTGATTATGGGATACCCGTATTGGGCAAGATAATCCTGATCACCGCTGTATTGATAGTAATCCCAGTACAGGTATGCGATACCCGCTTGGCCGCCGAACATGTGGGTTACAGGACCAAAGACATAATCGGTACCCCAATCGCTGTAGATAAGTTCACCTTGTACCCATTTTTCCGGTCCCTTGAAATTCCATCGGCTTTCAAAGGGATGTTTCCTAAAGGCAAACCGCCAAAAACGTTCACTGAATTCCTTTCGGGTTTTACGGCAAAGCATTAAATCACGTAATTCTTCCGCGATATCGCCAGGCAGGAGTTCGGGCCCGTTGAAACTTACGGTTTCCGGAATATAGATGCCTTCCGCGCCCCACTGTTGACGGGCCGCGTCGGAAAAATTGCCGATACGGCTGTTCCATTGCTTAAAGAATGGCATGATCAGTTCATAACGGCCCGATGCCATAACGGAGCTATAGTAACTCTGCAAGTTGTTCCACCACTGCATGGTACCCCAGTGCCTAAAATCTCCCCTGGTAGAAAACAGAAGTCCTCCGTAATTTGGCGGATAAGACCCCCCCTCACTGCAGCAGGCCAGGATATACATAAAGTAGTGGTAATGCTGTTCAACCAGCCTGGCATTTTCGTTGCCCCAAAGTTCAATATAGGATCGTTCCCATAGATCTTCCCAGAAAGATTCCGTTTTAGCCTTGAGTTGTACCGGCCCCGTTTCTTCGGCCTGCCTGAGGATTTCTAATGATTCCTCCGCGACATCGGCGGCTGGATCAAAGCTTGAGGCGGAACTGATAAAAACGTCAAAGTTCCCCGGACCCGGTTCCAGACAGATACGGGTCTCTGTTTCAGTTTCCATGCCTATGACAATGGGTTTTCGCCCCTCAATGCCGGGATGTAGTCCGCCGCTTTCATTGTTTTGCCGGATACGAAATTTTTTGCCCTTGACCCCAACGGCAACCGCGCTAGCACAGTAATAATTATCCTCGGTAAATTCCTGTTTTAAGATGACGGCGTCTTCTTTGATAAGAAAGGCGGAGATTGCCAAATGGCTCTTTGTCCGTACTTCCGCCGGACGAAGCATTTTAAGGCGGACAGCCGTCTCCCCGGTACTGTGCCGGGTATCGGAGCAGGAGAACACGAAAGCGTCCAGTCCCTTGCAGGCAAAAAAACTGCTCCCGGCACCCTCTCCTTCGATGCCGCACGATGCGGTATACAAACGCAGGTACTGTTTTGTCTTTTCGGTAAACACATCGGCGGCAAAACCGGCAAAATCGATATCCACGAAAGCGCATGCGTAGCCGTAATCAAGATGCCCCTCATTAAAACTGTTTGAACAGCTATCATTCGCGAATACATCGGAACGGTTAATCTGCATCTTAAGAGCCGATGGGGAAGTCCATACAAGGGTCCCCATTGTCCCGTTCCCAATGGGAATACCCCCTTCACTGCGCTTTACGGTCCCCCTGATTTCAAGGTCAGCACGGGAAACAACTTTTTCTACCGGTGTCATGTTCCATTATCCTTTTATCGAGCCTATCATGATTCCCTTGACAAAGTATTTTTGCAGGAACGGATAGACTAACAGAATGGGTACCGCCGAGATTACAATGATCGCGGCCTTCACTGAATCGGAGTAAAACACGCGGCTGCTTTCGGCGAACCGGGTAGCCGTGGGATCATCCAGCAGCATATTCACGGTCATAATCGCTTCCCGCAATACCAGCATCAACGGGTACATCTTCGTGTTGTTGATGAAGAGCATCGCGTTCCACCATTCGTTCCAGTACCCCACGGCGTAAAAAAGGGCGATGGTTGCCATAATGGGGGCGGAAACCGGCACGATAATCCTCCACAAGATGATAATCTCGTTTGCGCCGTCTATTTTGGCGGATTCTTCCAGTTCCCCCGGAAGGGAGCCCAGATAGTTCCTCATTAAAACCAGATTGAAGGCGCTGACCGCGCTGGGGAGGATCATCACCCATATCGTATTCGGCAGGCGCATGGCCTGTATCGTGAGAAAGTACGGGACCAGACCGCCCCCGAAAAACATCGTAAGCAGTATGGCGCCAAAGATAAAATTCCTTCCCGGCATGGCTTTTTTGGTAAGGCCGTAGGCGCCGGCGGTCGTTACCGTCAAGGCAATAAGGGTCCCCAAAATGGTAACAATAGCGGTTATCCCCATTCCCCGCAGCATCTTTCCCTCTTTGATAAGATACAAATAAGCGCCCCAATTGATGGATACGGGGTATAAAAAAATCCGCTGGGTCCCAATATCGGCCATTGTTGAAAATGACAGGATGATGGTTTGATAAAAGGGAAAGAAACAAACCAGCGCGAATATTCCCAAAAACAACAGGATAATGATGTCGGCAATGGATACTTTGCGGCGCTTCATAGCAATCCCTCGGAACCCATTAGTTTTACTACTTTGTTTGCCCCAAAGAGCAGAACAAAATTCACTATTGATTTCATCATTCCCACGGTAGTCGAAAATCCAAAGCCCGTAGCGTCAACAAAAGCGCTACGGTACACGTAGGTATCGATAATGTCAGCCCGGGGAATCACCAGAGGATTGTACAGGTTAAATATCTGGTCGAATCCGCCGTTCATAATGCCGCCCACGGCGAGGATCAGCAGAATGGTGGCCGTATTTTTTACCGCCGGCCAGGTTACTACCCACACCTGCTGCCACCGGTTTGCGCCGTCCACCGTTGCCGCCTCGTACAATTCCGGGTTTATTCCCGCGATGGCCGCCAGGTATAAGATGGTGGACCATCCCGCTTCTTTCCAAATATTGGTTACGAACAGCATGCCCAAAAATGAAGGGGCCTGGATGAGTACGGAATTTTTCCCCTTTCCCAGAGCAAGAAGAATTTGATTAATAAGACCCCGGTCATTGAGCATGTTAATAATGATACCGCTCAAAATTACCCAGCTTAAAAAATGCGGAAAGGTAAAAATGGTTTGGTAAACCTTCTTTAACCGGTACCGGGAAATCTCGTTCAGGAGGAGGGACATAATAATGGGGATTGGGAATTCAATCAGCAGCCTTCCAAAACTTATCAGGCAGGTGTTTCGGAAGGCCCTGAAAAACAACGGAGTTTTTAAAATATCCCTGAAATTCTGAAAATTATTCCAGGGGCTTCCGAGAATCCCCCTGGAATAGTTAAAGGTTTTGAATGCCAGGGTAACGCCGTACATGGGCACATACGCGAAAATGATGTAATAGACCACCATGGGTAACATCAAAAGATATACATACTTATAGGCGTATATGTCTTTCCACAATTTCTTATGTTTGTTCATTTCGCGGACCTTTCCCCGGCATTGGACCGGCGCTATTGAATGCCCAGCTCTTTGGCCTTGGCGTTTACCTCGTTTATGGCATCGGTGAGACCCTGGGCCTCATAGTCCCTGATGATCTGCTGCCAGGCTGCCACCGGATCTCCTGTTCCGGCGATAACCCGGATCAGATCGTTCATAACTTCTCCGGCTACCTTGTCTTTATTTGGGGTAGTCATAAGGTAAATGTCGTAATTAACCGGCATGGGTCTTGCCGTGGCTTTCCGGTGCGTATAGTACTCGACATTTTTCTGCCGTGCCCAGGCCGCCTGGGGATCGGTTGGTATCACGGTTTTACCCGCATAGGGCAGCCATTCGCCATAAGCGCCGAGTTGATAAATAACATTCGTAACCGGATATTTTTTGGCAAGGGTTTGATCCGTGGGCAGGAGTGAAATGTACGTTCCGTTCTCAATCCTGTAATCCACGTTCAGTATCCCGTTGTACCTCTGGATCAGCCAGTCCTCCGTACTCATATAATCAATAAGGTCAAGGGCCCGTTCAAACTTTTCGTTGCTTATCCGGGCACTGAACATTGTTTCCGCCCAGTAGGGAGTTTCGCCCAGATAGTACTTGTTTCCATCCGGAGCGGGCCAGATGTCCATGACGTCCTGAGTCTCCCGGGCATCATAATAATCCGATACCCCTATACCCCCACCGCCTAAAAACGCGAAAGCCTGGCCGGTAGAATACTTGTTAGCCTGGGAAGATGTTTGCTGAATAACAAAATCCCGATCCAAAATTCCTTCGGCGTAGAGTCTTCTGAATTGGGCTACGCCTTGGGCAAATCCCCTGGTCGCATAGACGGGTTTCCACACTCCGTCTTCCTTGGCCCAGTTTTTTACGGCTATCCCTTCCGGATAAATCCCCGCCATGAGGTAAAGCAGATAAGCCGGTGTATTAACTGTCAATCCTACCGCTTCGGGGTGCTGGGACAGTACTTTTTTAGCCGCCGTTACAAATTCTTCAAAATTCTGAGGCGGCTGCGTATAACCGGCCTGTTCCAGCCAGTCTTTCCGGTAAACCAGAGTGCGGTCAAGCACCCAGTCATCGGCGCTTGCCTTGGCCATACGGGGATATTTGTAGTATCTCCCGTTAACCGCCAAAGGCTTTACCGACGCTTGACTCATAGTCGCCAAGATAGTCGGCCATCTGCTTAGATCATCGGGCAGGGCTTTGATTACCCCCTGGGTGGCCCAGGTAGTGTACTCGGCCATGGAAGCATCGGTGGTAAAGAGATCCGGCAGTTGGTTTGACGCGGCCCATATCCTGGCTTTGTCCATCCAGTCATCCCAGGTTATCTGGATGGGGTTAATCGTTATGTTGAATTTTTCACATAACGCCTTGTAGATAGCGTCATTCCCCGCGTTTGGATCATCAAAGCCGCCCTGTATACCCCAGTTGGCTACCGATAACTCAATACGGGCATTGGTACCACTACCGGTTCCGGTA
>JAIRND010000014.1 GCA_031258225.1 Treponema sp.
AAAACAAGCTGTTCCGTTTTCCTCATATCAACCATGCCCAAATTTTTGGGAAACCGCATACATCCAAGCCCCAAAATGGACAGGTCATTACCGGATTTTACGTCTTTTCTGTATACCATGGGATTATTGTAGATAACTATGGTCAAAAAGGAAAGGGATCGCCTCGGAGTTTGTGGGGCTTTGCCCTTAAACTCCCACAGGCTCCTCGATTTCCCTATAATTTATCGATCAACATGGAACATTTTCCCGAGGGGATGGGCAGGGTTTTTTTCTTTTTGCCCAGGATGTTTATCGTAAAATAATAGAGTTTCTCGCTTTCCATGTGGATTTCCCAGCCCCGGCCGCTTTTGTTGGAGAGGATGGTGATCATGTTTTTTTTCAGGGAGAGGTTCTCCACCCCCATGATCTCCAGGTTGGGGATGATCCAGTCTACGGTCTTCCGGGGCAGGGAGATAAAGAGGCCCACGATGTTCTCGATGGTCAGGCATATCGTGGAGAGGGCGTCGTAGGTAAGGTACTGGGACCGGGGAAACTCCGGCCTGTCCTGCCAGCGGGCGGGCCCCTCCTTCATGGGCAGGTACGCCTCCCACAGGTTCCCCTTGTGGTGGTTCCCGTCGTGGCTCATCGAATCCAGCATAAAGTAGAGGTGGCGGATCGCGTTTTCCCGCGCCAGGTCCCATCGCTGGTAGCGTTCCAGACCCTTGATCACCATAAAGGTCAAATGGGGGAACACGGACCCCAGGTAGCCGTTGCCGGTGTCGTCAAAGTTCTTTTCACTTACCGAAAGGGACGGAAACGGGTGGGGGGCGCCGAAGTACCGGGGGTCTTGCAGTTTGGTGATGATCTGGTCCGCCTTATCGTCGTTGGGTATCTCCGCCAAAAGGGGCCAGTAGCCCCCGATGGTTTTAACGGGAAGCCGGCGTTCGTTTTTGTCAATATCGTAGTAGAAACCGTCCTCCCCGCTCCACATCAGCGTGTTGATCCGGGCTTTAAGGGAAAAGTACTGCTTCTTGTAGTGAAAACTGGATTCCTTGTCGTTCAGAATATCCGCCAGGGCGGACATGTAGAGGACGTTGATGGCCATCATCGTGTTAAAATCCAGCGGGTAGGCCGCCTCCTCCCGCGGGGAGTTCAGCATCCCCGTTACCGAAAGGGGCACGTGGTACAGGCCGTTGGCCCGCTTAAAGGTCCTGTCGATCCAGCCGGTGTAGCGGTGAAGAATGGGGAGAACGTCTTTAACCCGCTTTTTGTTCGCCGACTTGTGGTACAGGTTGAATTCCGCCCAGGCGAACAGGGGGACCCCCAGGCCCTCCGGGTTTTCATGGTCGCTTACCGGCCGCCCGGTTCCGATGTCGTAGGCGCAGCGGATAGCCCCGTTGGGCTCCTGGCGGCTGTAAAACATGTCCAGCGTGGGGTGGGCCTGATAGATCCGGTTGGAGTAGACCAAAAAAAAGGAGGAGAAGATAGCGTCTGTCTGCTGAACCACGGAGCTACCGGGGTAAGAAAAAAAATGATCATCCGTTGTACCCTGTTCGCCGCACCCATTCCAGAAATCCTGTATCCAGGCCCAGGTTTTGTCGTAAATATCGACAAAATCCTGGTCATAGAAGTGGATTTTGGGGAAATCCCTCTTGGTCACTCTGTTTTATCTCCTGAGTCTATTCCAACGTCCGGTTAACCCGGTAACTTAATCCATTGAGGCTACTCTATATGTCCGAAAAAGTCAAATTTACTTGCTAGTTGCCCCTTATTATACCCTCCGCGGGACAAATTTGCCATTATTTTTTCAAGTTTTGTTACCGGCCTGTGGGGGAGGGGAGGGGATGTGCTTTTTTGGGCGGGGCTATCAGTACCTGGTCAATCCGGTTGCCGTCCATGCTGAGAATTTTGAATTCAAAGCCCCGGTATACAAAACGGGCCCCGGGCCGGGGTATTTCCTCCGCGATGGAGAGGATAAAGCCCGCCAGGGTGTGAAAATCCGGGTGATCCTCCCCGGCCAGGCTGTCCATGCCCAGCACGCGGATGGCGTCGTCAAAGTTGACGCTGCCCCCGGCGATCCAGCCGCCGTTTTCGTGGGGGCGTATCTCTTCCCCGGCGGCGGCGGAAAGTTCCCCCACTATCTCCTCGATCAAGTTCCGCACGGACAGGATACCGGAGAATCCGCCGTACTCGTCCATGACGAACAGGTGGTTTGTGTTTCCCCGGCGGAAGGCCTCAAAGGCTTTAAGGGCGGACATGGTTTCCGGGACAAAGGATACCGTGCGGATAAGAGACTTTAACCTCTGGCCAAAGTCCCGCTCCCAGGACGGGCCCTCCGCCAGGGCGCACAGAAAATCCTCCCGGTACAGGGCCCCCAGGATATTGTCTAGGGTGTTTTCCGCCACGGGGAAGCAGTCCTGGTCCCGCTTTTTCAGTATCAGGTCCCGGACATCCTGGGCCGTCGCGTGGCTGTCAATCCACTCCAGTTCCGAACGGTGGGTCATAAAAGCGCCGGCGGGCCGGTCCCCCAGGTAAAAAACCCCCTCCACCATCGTGCGCTCCTTGCTCTCCACCACCCCGGATTTTTCCCCCTCCGCCAGGGCCCCCCGCAGTTCGTCCTCCGTCATGCCCGTGGTCTCCGCCGCCGTGTCCAGGCGGAAAAGCCGCCGGGCGGCGGTGTTGATAAGGGCGTAACAGCGCAAAAGGGGCCTGGACAGCAGGGAAAACAGGCGAATCGCGGGGAGAAGCCGGGCTATCGTCTTTTCCGGGGCGGCCGCGGCGATGATCCGGGGAACAACCAGCCCCAGGATCAGGGCCGCCAGGCCCAGGAGCGGGATATAGGCCAGGGCCAGGTTCCCCTCCGCCCGCGGGTTCCCCGGGGGCCGGACCAGAAAGCCCCCCAGGACCCCGGCCAGAATCCGCAACGCGGCGATCCAAAGGCGGCATACCTGCGGGTAGGGGCTGGAATTGTCCACCGCCTCCAGTGCCCGCAGGCAGGCCTGATCCCCCCCCTCCGCCAGGGAACGCAGGCGGCCCTTGCGGACGGAACCCAGGGCCATCTCGACAAGGGCAAAGAAGCCCCCCGCGAGCACAACGGCGGCAATACCCAGGACCAGCGGCCCGGCGCCGGATGCGAAACTGTCCATCAACTGCCAATCTCCTCCCGGGTAAGGGGCCGGACAATCCGCAGACCCTCCGGGGAAGTTTGCTGGGTTTTGTTTTTCCCGTCGGGGTTCAGTTCCCCAAATATCTGCACAATGGGAAACCTGGGATTTTCGGGGTTAACGTCCACCACCTGTCCCTTCTTTCCGTTGGAAAGCAGCGCGTACAGGCCGATGGGGTAAATTGACAGGGAGTAAACCAGGGCGCGGATGATGGTGTCGTCGTACTGCTTCCCCTCGTTTTTAAGCAGCTCCACGATGCCCGCGTACTCGTCCCTGGCCTGCCGGTGGGGCCGGTAGGAGGAAATGGCGTCGTAGGAGCAGGCCACGGCGATAATTTTGGAGTACAGGCTGATCTTGGTGGAGTTAAGGTTCCGGGGGTAGCCGGTTCCGTTTTCCCGCTCGTGGTGTTCCAGGGCGGCTATGCTTACGGCCAGGGGAAAACCATAGTCCTTGAGGGCGTTGTACCCCAGCACGGGGTGGCTGTAGATCAGCTTCTGTTCCTCCGGGGAAAGGCCGCGGGAATTGAGGTAGACCTTCGCGGGCAGCTTGATCATGCCGGCCTCGTGAAACAGGGCGGCGACCCCAAGTTCGATAAGCCGGTGGGAGGGCAGTTTGAGGTAGAACCCGATGATAAGGGCGATGATCGTCGATTTTACCGTATGGGCAATAAGGTAATCTTCCTTGATGTTGTCCGTATTTTTAAGTACCCGCAGCAGATAACGCTGATCCTCCCGGATCCGCTCAAGCGAATCCCTGACCCGCTCCGCCACCCGGTTAAAGCTGATGGGGTCCCCCATAAAAACCGCGGAAAAGAGTTCGTTCACGTAGATCTTTAATCCGCGGCAAAAATTTTCCGCCCATTTAATTTTTTCCGCGTCCGCCAGGGCCGCCGCCTGGGCCAGGTTAATAACCGGGTCCCCGTCTTCCCTGGCCTTGTCGGAGTAGCCGGCCCTGGGCTCCCCGTCGCTTAACACTTCCTGAAAATCCCACTCCAGAAGGGTTTGAATCAGTTCCGCCGTAATGGGCATTTCAGGCGCGGCGACCACAAATTTATCGTCCAGGTACACGGGATCGGTGAAAAAATAGTTGGGAGGGATATCCCTTGTGGCGTAGTGTTTCATAACATCAGACCGTTTTTTCGGAAAATCTCCCAAAACAGGCCGGATTTTGGGAAATACCCGTCGTTGACAGAAGTTTCCAATCCCTTATCATTGAATTTAGCATGGGGATCCCGAAGGAGAACAGTTCTTGAAGTTCAAATACCTTTTCCTTTTTTTTAATTTTGTCATAGCCGTTTTTCTGTTGATCATCCTTCTTATGCCCGTGGTAATTTTGGGGGGTGAATTCTCCACCCTGTGGAACCGCGGGTTCCACATGTCGCTGTGGCCCCTGATGGTGATTCTTGGCGCCACCCTTATTATATTGGATGTCTATTATTTTTTCAACCGGAAACTCTTCCGCCTGCTTGAGCGGGAAGACTGGCCCGCGCTTTTGGCGTATCTGGAAACCAGATTCCTGCGGCAGGGCCGCTATTCCGGGCAGTTGACGCGGCTATTTATCAACACCTGCCTGATCATGTCCGATTCCCGCGCGGTGATGGACCTGGAAAATAAACTTGCGCTTGTAAAGCCCGCGCTGGTTGACCGTAACGCCCTTGCCTTTGGGGTTGCCCATATCCTGGCCAAAGATTACGCGGGGGCTCTGCGGTTTTTTGCCGCCCGCGACAGGGGAGGGGGCCACCGCCCCCGTTTTCTGTCGTTTCTTGACGGAGACTGTCCGGAAGCGTGGCTGGCCTGGTACCACGGGTTTTCCATGCTGCTGGAAAAGCGTTTTGTGGAGGCAGCGGAAAAATTCCGCTTCCTCGCGCGGGAGTCCCGGGACCCCGTGGTGGCGGCCCTGTCCGCGTGGTTCCTCTTTGACAACCTTTCCGGCATGATGGGCGCTTCGCTCGCGGAGGAGGCCGAGGCCGCCAGGGAACGGATCCGCGGCGTCCTTAAAGGGCGGAAGAAGTGGCGGCGGGAGATTTCCGGCATTGAGAACGAAATATACACGGTAATTATACGGAGCTATATCAATAACGCGGGAAATTGGATATACCAGACATAGAAAACAACGGGAAGGTGCGCCATGAGGAGTTTTGACAAATCCGCCAAGCTGGACAAGGTCTGCTACGATATCCGGGGCCCGGTACTAAAAGAAGCCAAGCGTATGGAGGACGAAGGGTTCCGCATCCTCAAATTAAACATAGGCAATCCCGCGCCGTTCGGGTTTAACGCCCCCGACGAGATCATCCACGACATGATCGTCAACCTTAACAACGCCCAGGGTTACTGCGATTCCCGCGGCCTCTTTTCCGCCCGGAAGGCGGTCATGCAGGATTTCCAGTCAAAGGGGGTTTTGGATGTGGAGATTGACGATATCTGGATAGGTAACGGGGTAAGCGAGCTTATCATGATCTCCATGCAGGGACTGTTGGATACCGCTGACGAGGTGCTGATCCCCATGCCCGATTACCCCCTGTGGACCGCCGCCGTTACCCTGGCCGGGGGCAGGGCGGTACACTACCGCTGCGATGAAAGCGCCGGCTGGAACCCCGACCTGGACGATATCCGTTCCAGGCTGAGTGAACGGACCAAGGCCATTGTCGTGATCAACCCCAACAACCCCACGGGGGCCGTCTACGACCGGAACACGCTGGAGGGGATCGCCGCCATTGCCCGGGAGAACGATCTTATCGTTTACGCCGATGAGATCTACGACCGGATCACCTACGATGGGGCCCGGCACATCACGATGGCCTCCATCGCGGGGGATATTCTTACGGTTACGTTTAACGGCCTGAGCAAGGCCTACCGGGCCGCGGGCTTCCGTTCCGGCTGGATGGTCCTGTCGGGGAACAAAAAGGCCGCAACCGGGTATATAGACGGGCTGGAGATGCTCTGCAACATGCGGCTCTGCGCCAACGTGCCCGCCCAGTACGCCATTCAGACCGCCCTGGGGGGATATCAGAGCATCAACGATCTGGTGCTTCCCGGAGGCCGTCTTAAAGAACAGCGGGACACGGCAGTACGCCTGGTGAACGGCATCAACGGCCTTTCCGTGGTGGAGCCCCGTGGGGCCCTCTACTGCTTTCCCAAGGTCGATATAAGGCGTTTCAACATTACCGACGATGAGCGGTTTATCATGGACCTGCTGCGGGAGCAGCACATCCTCCTGGTCCACGGTACGGGCTTTAACTGGCCGGAACCCGACCATTTCCGCCTTGTCTTTCTGCCGGACAAGGACACCCTTTCGGACGCCCTGCGCCGCCTTGGGACCTTTTTGGACCATTACCGGCAGTAGTACGCGGACACTACTGGACCTGTGAGTAGTTCACGTTGATACATGCCTTGTCCTGGCCTTAACCTTCTCCTGATCCGGCAGGGGCGGGGATAGCCCGGCGGAAAACGCTTGTAGAATCCGCCTTTGCTATCTGCGATACGCTGCGGCGGGGAATTCCAAGGCGCTTGCGCCATGTTTTCCCTTAAGGGCGGCACAGGGCGGCCATGCGAAATTGGTGCCCGGCCCTTATCGTTGCGTTCGGCGGCGGAGCGCGCCGATGACGGCGCGGAGTTGGTGGTCCCGGGTTACCAGAAGCAGGACAATGCCTATGGCGGCGTAGAGCAGGGCGGAGATGGCCAGCGGGAGGCCCTGGGAGACAAGGCGGCCGCGGCCGGAGAACCAGGCGCTAAGGCGGGGTCCCAGGACCACGAGTGGAAGGGCGGCCAGGGCGGAGAGGGCGATGAGTTTGGCGGCGTAGCGGAGGGTGGAACCGAGGACCCGGGTAACGCTGATGTTGGGGTTTTTCCGCAAAAAAACGAGGAGCAGGACGGTGTTCACGGCGCTTGCAAGGGACAGGGCCAGGGCTATGCCGCTGCCGCGCATGGGGCGGACGAGCAGGGCGGCAAACAGGATATTGGAGGCGAACGAGAGGAGGCCCGCCAGTGTGGGGGATTTTGAGTCGCTTTGGGCGTAGAAGGCGGGGGCCAGGATCCGGTTAAGGGCGATAAAAAAGAGGCCGGGCATGTGGAAGTTAAGGGCGGCAAGGGTAAGGCTTACGGAGTTTTCGTCAAAGCTGCGGTTCTGAAAGAGGAGGCGGATGAGGGTCCGGCCCTGGACAAGGGAAAACAGGGTGATGGGGATGGTGATGAGGGCAATGATGTTCATGGCGGCGGTCAGTTGGCGGCTGTAGATGTCCCAACGACCGGATTTGGCGTACTCGGCCAGGTCGGGGAGGAGGACCGTGCCGATGGAGACGGCGAAGACCCCCAGAATGAGTTCCTGGAGGCGGAGGGAGTACTGGAGGCTGGACACGACACCCTGACCGGCGTTCCCGGCGAGGGCGGTGGAAACGAGGTCGTTTAACTGGTAGGCGGCCATGCCGATGATGGTGGGGCCGATAAGGCGCAGTATTTTTCTGGTGCCGGGATTGCCAAGGGCGCGTTTTAGGCTGACAAAGAAGAAGCGCCGTCCGGTCCTGAGAACGAAGGGAAGCTGGATGGCCGCTTCCAGAAAACCGCCGGCAAGGATGCCCAGGGCCAGGGCCCGCGCGGGGTTTTTGGTGAAGGGTGAAAGGCCGTAAGCGGCCAGGATGGTGATCAGGTTAAGGACGATGGGGGCCAGAGCGGAGGGGGTAAAGATCCGCAGGCTGTTGAGGATGCCCTGGAACAGGGCGGCTAGGGAGATAAAGGCCAGAAAGGGGAACATGAGCCGGGTAAGGAACACGGCCTCGTCAAATTCCTCCAGCTTAAAGGCGGGGATGATGAGGGGGGTAACAAGGATGCCCAGGGCTACGGTCAGGCTGACGGTAACGCTGAGGAAACTGAGCGCGCAGGAGAGGAATTCCCGCGTTGTGCCGCGCAGGCCGGCGTCCTGTTCTTCGGCAAGCAGGTACTCCTTAAACGTGGGGATAAAGGCCACCGCGATGGAGCCTTCCGCGAAGAGGCGGCGGAACAGGTTGGGGATCATGAAGGCCACGGAAAAGGCGTCCGAAAGGGCGCTGGTCCCCAAAAGCGTGGCCTTGGTCATCTCCCGGACAAGGCCCAGGACGCGGGACACCAGGGTAAGGAGGGACAGGGTAGAACCGTGGCGGATCAGGGTTCGCTGCCCGCGGGTATCCGGATCGCTCAAGGCTGTTCCCTGAAACCTTGGGACAGCAGGTCCTGGGGCCGGTTTGAGATGATCCCCGCGCAGCCTTTCTCCAGTAACTGC
>JAIRND010000121.1 GCA_031258225.1 Treponema sp.
GGGTTTCCCATTCGCCGCCGGCTTTACCCGGATTCCGGCGCCAGAAAAGGCCGCCGTCCCACCAGTTCCCGGTAATGATGTCCAAATACCCGTCGCCGTCAACATCCATGGGGTAGTCGGAAAAGTCGTAGATGTAATTGCCGTCGTAGGTGAGATGGCAGATCCGGTGTTTTTTGGTGAAATCCGGTCCCTCGTACCAGAATTCGCCGCAGACGATGTCCGGTACGCCGTTGTTGTCCACGTCGAACACCGAACAGGCTTCGCACTTGTTTTCAATGTCGATGACACGCTTATCAAAGTGAATCATATAACCCCCTAAAAACCAAAAAAACGTTTTTCCGTAAACTACTGCTCTTTTTCGGAATTGTCAAGCGGGGTCTTGTTCCCAGCCCGCGTTCCCGCGTCAGGAACCGCCGTACTCAAGAACCGTTTTTAGCATAAGCTCAAGATTTTCGGGGGGGACGCCGGATTGCAGGTTATGGGTCAAGGCGAATACCGCGCCGCCGTTTTGGTTCAAAACACGTATATTATGTTTCGTTTCTTCGATAATTTCTTCTTTTGTACCGAAAGGCAGGGTATGCTGGGTGTCCAGACCGCCGCCCCAGAACACGATTTTATCACCGTAGGATTTTTTCAGGGTTTCCAGATCCATCCCCGCAGCCTTGTATTGTACAGGATTTAGTATGTCCACACCGGCTTCAATAAAATAGGGAATAAAACCTTTTATACTTCCGCAGCTATGGAAGAACGTCTTTATATCCCCATAGTGATGTATAAATTCATTGACCATTTTATAGGCCGGGGCGTAAATACGTTTAAAAATCTCAGGATTAAAGAGTTCCCCCCTTTGGGTTCCGAAATCAGTACTGCTCACAAAGAGGGCGTTGATATAAGGGCCTACCGCGTCAAGATAGAGTTTGGCGTTCTCCAGGGCTTTTTCCGCGCTTACCCCAACGATTTCCCGCGCATAGTCCTCTTCGGTTAAGAGAACGCAGAGCCACTCCGGCATGGAATGTCCCGCGAAAGTGGAAGCTGTGGAACTGAGTCTGCACTTCCTGAAATCGCCGAAAATAAAATAGTCCGTATTGTCATGCAGAAACTTCGCCGTTTTCTCCATTACCCGTAGCTCTTCATCCGTATAGCAGGAGATTGATTTCTTCCAGGCCTGTGGGTCGGCAAAGGTAATTTCATCGCGTATGGCGGTGGAATCATTCCTGTCAAAATAAATCCCGTTCGAGGGCATGTAGGCAACTTCCCGTCCTTTGGTATCATAGAGATGGTACGTTCCCTGTGCATCTGTTTCCACATGGAAGGCCCCCGGCACCAGCACGGGGTTGCCTTTTGTAGTCTTCCAGGGCTTCCAGTCCTTATTCGGGTAATCCCAGGCGGTAATATAATTCTCGACCTGGATAACATCCGTATGGAGCCAGTTCATAACCGGACCCTCTACCCGCGCCATCATCTGAAACGTATCGTAGACTTTCGGAAGTTCCAGGTCTATTCCCAGGTATTTGCCTATTTCAATATACTCATCCACATGGATGCTGGTTGCGTTAGTTCCCCCCAGATCAACAGGAATCCTGTCAGGAACCTCGTGATTGACCGCTTTTAAAACTCTTTCCCGGGATGTCATGCCGCATCTCCTTTTCCTCACTTTACCTATTTTTCGTAGATCCGTTTTTGCCCCGGCAGAATGAAAACCGGCTGGAGCCAGGCTTTGATATACTCATTGCCGGGAATCGCGTGCCGCAGTTCGCATCGCACGTAGATTTCTTCTCCGGTCAGCTTGTAACGCGCCTCCGTAAGGCCCGGATTGTTTTGGACGATCGTCCCTCCGTCGCTTATAAAAACAATATCGCAGGGCGACTCGGTTTTCACGTAGTATTCTCCGTTCGATGTGTCAAGATCGAGTATATGGTAGTTGTCCGTATAGGTTTCCCAGGCATCGGACTTTGATTTGGCGACAAAGCAGCCGTTCAGAATGGCGTTCCAGACAGCGCCCGCCGTATACGCCGCGGGGTATACGTCTATCCAGCCGTTTGAAACCGGCCACGCGTCATGCAAATCGGAAACCGCTGTTCCAAATATCTTTTTCCCCGATGTTAACGCGGCGTCCCAAAAATTTTCGCCGTAATGCACACCCGCGTCAGGCGAATCAGGCGTTTGGGGGTGGAAGTTATAGTCATAAGAATACCCGTTAAAAACTTCGATCAATGCAGCCCCTTCAATGGCGGCCGCGAGAGTTTCGGGCTGGTCTACATGCTTGGCCCAACTGGGAGAGTTTATGGAAACTATCATCTCATGTTTAAGTGCGTAGAGATCTATCCATTCATTAAGCGATGTAAGCGGCTCGGTTGTCGACGCTTCAATAAAGGGAAGGTTTTCTACGCCCTTGCCCCACATCGAAAACCAGCGGTAAGGCGAATTGTGGTTCTCCGCGCCGTAACCAAGGAACACCAGCGCGTCGGGCGCGTCCACATGTTCCGGCGGCTCCGGTTTTTTGCCGTTTCCGCAGCTTGAATAATCGACCGCCGCAAAGGCGTCCACATAACGGGCCATATACTGCATTCCCGTTGAACTATACGGGAACCCGTTGTCAATAAGATGGGTGTGCAGTTCGCAGCGGACAGGCGCGGCTTTTGGGGTAAAGTTATGGTATGGGGACAGAATTCTTTTCCGGTAACCGGTATTAAAAACAAAGTAAACCTGATCATTGGGCCCTGAATATTTCGGCGCCCTGTCAAGCCTTTCGTCTTTCGTAAGCACCATAGAAGGAAAGAACGAGGAGAGACAGGCGCTTACACGTATATAGCGCGTGTTAGAAGGAATAACGATCCTGTTTGATTCGTTCTGGTCGTTCATCCACGAGAGGATAGTAACAGGTTTTTTGTTTTCATCATAACCGGAAACCGATGGCTGGCATGCCGGGTCCCGGTTCTGCCCAAAGTCTATTTCAATCGCGTATTCCTGTCCCGGAAATACGGGAATAAAATCGCCGGTGGCAATATCGGGGGCGTTGTTGTCGTTTAATCCCAGGAACGGCCGCTGTATCCCCGCCCTCCACGTAATTTTTTCAAGAATATTTTGTTTAATTTCACAACAATCCTCGAACAAACGGGTAGGAGAATTTGACGGTATAACAAGATACCGGCAGCTTTCGTCTTCCGGAACATCAACGAATAGTTTATAGTACCGGCAGGAATCGGGGTACGGTGAATTAGCGCCGTCAAAATCGAATTCCCGCATAAAACGGATCTTCTTTACCTTTGCGTTTTCGGATAGTTCATCCGTCATTCCCAAAACGGCATCGTGGGCGGCATCGCCGGAAGACGGGGACGCCATGAATATTTTTAAAACCGAGGTATAGTATCGTTTTCCCGGTTCCACAGGGAAGAAACAGGACCCTGTCTTATTGACTGATGCCACGGGAACGACCCCGTTCTTTTCAATAAAAATGGTGTTTTCAAGACACCATGTCCGGCAAACTTCCGCGTCTTTCGCGCTTACGTGTAAATCCATAAACGCAATGTTTTTCATATCGAGCCTCCGTTAAAAGCCTCACTTAAAAGCCTGAAACGCTATGGCTCCCGTGGCATCGGCGGGCTGGGGATACCCCAATCTGTCAAACAGGGTTGGTATGATATCATAGTTGTTTATAGGCCGTCGTATAATTTCGTTCTTTTTAAAACCCGGCCCCGCGATTAGACAGAGGGCCCGTATATCCCCGGTCTTCGTCCGGGCGGTGGGTATCTGGCAGGCGTGAACGCCGCCGATGGCGCCGCCTATGCGGCTCCCCATAATACCGTACACAACGTCGCCCGCCCGGTCCCCGCCCAGGCCCGCAAAACCAGCCTGTTCATTGGGGACGGCAAAGGCCAGGGCGCAAAGCCCCGTCTCAGGGTCCCTAAAACCGTCCTGCAGGGCCGCGATAATCCGGTGAACCGTTTTTTCGTAGTCCGCAGGTTCCACAATGCCGTTAGGTTCCCGGCCTTTAAGGTTGACGTACACCGAGCTTGTGCCGAAGGGCCAGGCAATGGTTTTACCGGCGTCTATGGTTTTATGCCCTTCGCTGTTGGTTTTGTAATGGAGAAGCCCTGCCTTTTCAAGGACCACAAACGGGTTAATGGCGCGGTCAAAACCTACGGCGCCGTGATCCGAAACGATGAGCAGCGTGGTTTCCGGGCCGATAACGTTGTCGTAGAGCCAGCCCACATACTCGTCCGCACATTCGTAAGCCTGCCGGTAGAACGCCTCCGCGACGGCGGCTTCTCCGGGGTTCCTGACATTCACCCCTTCCAGGGCGCTCTTGAAGACGTGGTTCACCGAATCCAGAAATCCTTCGTAAGTTACGACAATATCAATACCGCCTTTCACAAGGGCATCGCCGATGATCCGCTTGTGCCGGTCAAAGAACAGCTTTTGGAGTTCTACCATAACCGCGGGATCCGCAGCGGGATTGATAAATTCGGAACTGACACCACCGCCCGGGAGGACATCGGTGTACAGGAGGTCTTCCGCGAATTCGGGAGGCCACGCAAGACGCCGGGGATCCCCGGAAGGCGGAAAGTAGAGGACGAAGGAGCCCGAAGAAGGATCGTGGTACATGAGCCGTGCCTTGAACACGTAATCAAAGGAACCGTCGTTGTTTTTCAGGGTTCTGGTAAACGTTTCGGACCAGCCCTCCGCGGGGACGCTTAACCCCTTGCCGCTTTCCATGTCCCGGATGGAAAAATAAAGTACGCCCCCCTCCTGAGTGATCTTGAAGTACCAGGTAACGGGCTGGACGCCGCAGGCGTTGTTGTTGGTTTTGTTGAAATGATTCTTCAGAATAAAATATCCATCCGCTTTCTCCGCCTGATTCGCGAAGGCCGGATTGGAAGGCTGCCAGGTGTAACCGGAAGCCGATGAAACGGAATCGTTTTCGCGCAGGGATTTCTCCGATTCGGCATTGTAGGTGAAAAACTGCTGCGGTATTTCTATACCGGTTGTAAAAACACTGCTGCCGCGAACCTGCGATCCGTTTATTACAAAGCCCGGACTCATGGCTACCAGGGCCTTGCCGGTCTTCCAGGTGTCCGCGGGACCCGCTATGGGGTAATTGATGATGAGCGAGGTCTTCCCCGCCCTGGCCGCGGCTTCCCAAAAAGGCTCCGAGCGGAGGTTCCCCGCGTGATACGCGTTTGTCGCCGTATCAATAGAAGTCCCCGCCGGATGGATTTCCTGGCAGACCAGCCCGTGCCGGTCCGCCGTAGTCCCCGTTGCCAGTGAAGCCCAGCAGGTAGGCGTAATAGACGGATACGGCGGCCTGCAGTCGGGAAAATAACAGCCTTCCCTAAAGGCTCTGGCAAAATTGGGAAGCTCCCCTTTCTTAACGCGGTCAAAAATATACGGGCCTACCGCTCCGTCAAGTCCAAGAAAACACAAAGCAGGATAGTTTTTAGGCTTCACAATATCATCTCCTTTAATCAAATACTCCCGGCAAAACCGGGGCTACGCTTCAAAGCAGTTATATGCGCCAAGAATATATTTCCCCGTTTCGTACATAAGTTCAGCGGCAAGTTCTACCATGCGCAGGGAGGGCCGGGAGAGCTTATCCGCTTCTTTACCCTGGTAGATAAAGTGACGGCGGTCAACGTGGGTCAGGCGGGGAAACAGAACCTCGAAATTAAACGTTCCCTTGTAACCTATATCCAATAATCCCTGCATAACGCTGTCCCAGTTGGTATGGCCAAAAAAAGGAATCTGATGAATATCGGGCTTCCATCCGTGAGGCTCAAGGATACCAAAGCTCCCGAAGTTGTCCTGTATATGCAGGGCTTTTAGTTTGTCCCCCAGAGCAATGATACTTTCGTACTGGCAGAATTGCTTGTGGTGGTTCGCGTGGCCCGCGTCCCAGCAGGCGCAAAAAAGAGGATGGTCAACATGATCTACCAGTTCCCGCAGTTCCCTGCCGTCCCGGACAAAATAGTAAATGTCCCCATGGGAGCCGATATTCTCGGTCATAATCTCCACCCCCCACTTCTCCGCCAGGGGCATGAGGCTCCGGTACCAGTCCCGGTTTTTATCAAAAAACTCATCTTTGGTGTTTCCCGGCATCATGCCCGGATGGACAACCATCCGGGGAATATCCAGGTACTTACATATATCGAGTTCCGCTGCCACCCACTTTTGAAGAGGCGCCCAATCGTCCTTGATAAGCGCGTCCGGTACGCAGGAATGGGCCTGCCCGCAGGAGGCGCCCAGTTCCGCCAGGGTTTTCCTGAATCCCCCGAACCGCGCTTCCGGGGACGCTCCACCAAGATGGGCTTTGACCATGTCTTCGGTAAAGCCAAAGTCAAATATCTTGAATCCCAGGCCGGCCATAAAACGGATCAGGTCTTCCGGCCTGGGGTGGTAGTAGGTTACAGGGACAGCAAGGTTGTTGATAGCGGTGGACGAAGAAAGTTTCATATCGAGCCTCCTAAAAATGTCAGAGTTATGAGGATACCCAGGAGCAAGCTCCTGGGTACCTTCTTTCTGCCTTTGAAATTTTACCGGCCTTTGAAGTACCTGGCATAAACCGCTTCGGCCTCGGCTGTATAGGCGGCCTGGCCGGCAGCGGCGCAGTCCCGGAGGTACCTGTCCCAGGTACTGTCAACATCTACAGCTCCTGTTACCGCGTCGGCAAAGTATTTGTCGTAGATAACCTGCAGGGCCGCTTGTTGGTCCTTCGTATTGGGCAGGTTCATCTTGGCAATGGCGTCCACCAGTACCGGCTGCTCGTTGGCAAACTTGTAGTCATCCACGCCTGTCTGGCCGTAGGCAAATCTAACCCTCAACTCGGTATCACCCAAACCTATCCCGCCGTTGGCCCCCAGCTTTACCAGCTCTTCCATGGGCAGGAGGGATGTATACACACCGTTCTCCACTTTATAGGTAAGCCCCTCAATACCTTTACTGATAAGCAGGGCGCCTTCGTCGCTCTGGCAATAGTCGACTATCTGCATTATTTTGGCGATCTTTTCATCCGTGGTTTGCCTAAAGAAATGCAAAGCCCAGCCGTTGTTGCTGCCCCAGTCGTAGGTCAGGCTCCTGTTCCCCGAAGGCCCGGTAAGCGATGCCTGGCGCGCAAATTCTACTTCCGGTGTTTTTTGTTTAAGTTTGTAGGGATTTCCCCCCACCGATCCCATGGTATTGTAATAGGGAGTCTGGTATATAGACGCAATGCGTCCATCCAGGTAATAGGCGGTTTCCTGATCGGCTGTTATGGTTAAAAATTCCCGGGGGAAGAAGCCCTGTTTATAATACCGGGCCAGGGCCTTGAGGGCTTCTTTATACCCTTGGGTAACATAGCCCCTGATAAGTTTGCCGTCTTCAATGCTCCACCGGTCGGGCATTATGCCGTAAGCGCCGAAAATATACGCATATGTCGAAGGATGGACGCCCCGGGCATTAATAGGCCAGGTATCGTTTTTTCCGTTGCCGTCGGGATCACCTGCGACTATGGCCTGGCAGACCGCTTCAAATTCCGCCAGAGTCGTGGGGACTTTTAAGCCCAGTTTGTCCAGGTAGTCCTTGCGCCACACCCGGTAGAAGGGGGCGTTTATCCCCATAGTGGGAACCCCCGCGTACCCGCCTTCCATCTGCCGTGCCAGGAGGGATATTTTATCAGGATCGTATTTCAGAAGCTGATTTGTATAATAAAACGGCATGTTTTTGGCTATCATGTCTTCGGTAACGGGACGCAGAACTCCCTGATCTATCCAGTCCCAGGTACCCCAGTCGATTGAAGCGTCAGGATAGGTTCCCGAAGCAATCAAAAGCCTGAATTGTTCGTTATTGGTATTCTGATTCACCGGAAACCAGTTGAACTTGACGTTGAACTTCTCTTCCAGCCTTTGTATCACCGGCGCGTCGGGGTTCGGTTTTAACCCCGTGTAGCCATCTCCCCATGGATAGCTTATCTCCATGGGACCTGAACCTGATGCGGCAGGGGCCTGCCGCCCGCCGGCGAAAAGCGCGGCGCTTACCAGCAGCGCCATTAAGAACACAAAAAACCTTTTCATACAAAACTCCTAAAAAAAAATATATATCAAGGCGCAACGCGCCTCATTACCCTTTTAAGGAACCCATCACAATACCCTTGATGTAGTACTTTTGAACAAAGGGATAGATAAAGATGATGGGACCTATGGTCAGTATAATGGTCGCCGCTTTAAGGGACGTTTCAATGTAATCCGTCTGGCCGGCGATAACCTGACCTAGTTCGGGCATCACCGCCCGGATCTGTTCCTGGATAACGATGCGCCGGAGAATCACCTGGAGTACCTGTTTGGCGTTGTCCTGAATGTAGATCATGGCGTCGAACCAGGCGTTCCAGCTTCCCACGGCGTTCCATAAAACCACGGTGGCCAGAATCGGCGTGGCCAGGGGGAAAATGATAAGCCACATGATCTTAAAAGGCCCCGCGCCGTCTATGAGCGCGGCCTCCGTAAGATCCTGGGGGATGGTGGCCAGGTAATTCCGTATCATCACCATGTTCCAGGTTCCGTAGATACCCGGAATGATCAGGGCCCCCATGGTATTCATAAGCCCCAGGTCTTTTACCAGGATGTAGGCCGGTATGGTTCCCCCTGAAAAGTACATGGTGAACACAAAGAAAAAGGTGAGGGGCGCCCTGCCGGGAAGATCCCGCTTTGAAAGCACAAAGGCCACTGAGTAACTGGCAAGCATGTTCGCCGCGGTAGAGATCACGGTTCTGATGATGGTGTTGATATAGGCCCTTCCCATAAAACCGGTGGTAA
>JAIRND010000150.1 GCA_031258225.1 Treponema sp.
ACCGCCCTGATCCGGCAAACCCGGAAAAAAATGAAAGCCCATCAGGACAGCCTTATGTGGAGGGAATGCGGCGCTGATTTGGCAAAGGTGGACGGCAGGACCTCCTTCAACGCGGCAAAGAAGGGAGACGCCGCCGCCAATGAGGTGGTAAAAGAGTATATCGAATATGTTTCCGCGGGAATCGCCAACCTGGTTACCCTTTTCAGGCCCCAAATGGTGATCATCGGCGGCGCTATAAGCGCGGAAGGGGATTATCTCCTTGAACCTCTTCGCAAAGCGGCGGGAAGCCGTATCTACGCGGCGGGGATCCTCCCCATGCCCCCGCTGGTAAAGGCCCGGCTGGGCAATGACGCCGGCCTCATCGGCGCCGCCCTGCTGGGCGCGGCACTGCCGGCTGCCCCGGGCGGAAGAATCGCGCCGGAAACAGGGGGGGCGGTATGATTGCCTCGGAACGGAACCTTTACATCCTCAGGCAGATCAACGCCAGGGGGGTAATCAACCTCAAGGAAATTGCCAGGGATCTGGGAATATCGGAAACCACGGTACGCCGGGATTTTGAAAAGCTGGAGAAGGCGGGGAGGCTCAAGCGGGTGCAGGGGGGAGCTACCCTGCACGACGATGCCCTGGAAAACGCCCAGCTCGCGATGCGGGAGAAAAAAAACATCAGCGCCGGGGAGAAACAGGATGTGGCCCACTGCGCCTCCCTGCTGGTAAAAGACGGTGACAGCGTGTTTCTGGACTGCGGGACCAGCCTGATACCTCTGGTGGAATCTCTCCTTTCCCGGCCCGTTAAGATCGTTACCACCAATACGCTTCTTGTTAATCTGCCCGGCAGCGCCGCGGCAACGGTTTTCTTAATCGGCGGCCAGTACCATTCCCATTACAACATGACCTACGGCCCCCTGGCCAAGGAAATGCTTGAGCGCTTTAGTTTTGACCACGCATTCATCGGCTGTTTCGGGGTTTCCCTGGAACAGAACAGGGCCTTTACCCTGGAAGTGGATAGTATGCAGATGAAGCTGGCGGCCATGCAGAACGCCAGGCAGAAGCATCTGCTCCTGGACCATAGTAAACTTTCCCGTGGCGGTTTCTGTGCCTTTGCGGAACTCTCTCTCTTCGATACGGTGTTTTGCGATTCCTTTCCTCCGGGGTGGCCGCCCCTCCCCAATCTGCGGCTGCCGGATCCCTCCTCCGATGTTTAAATTTGTATGAAACTGCACGAATTTGATTGAAAATGGGAGAAGGCTGTGTTATTATTGAGATATATCAGGAAAGGCGGTTGCGTTTTATGAAGAATACGGCAATTTTGGACAAATTAAAGCATGGCTTGATTGTTTCCTGCCAGGTACAGAAGGATGATCCCATTTATTCCAACGACATAGTGGTAAAAATGGCCCAGGCCGCAAAATGGGCCGGGGCGGTGGGAATCCGGGCCAATATGCCCGAACAGATCGCCGCGATCCGGGCGGCGGTGGATCTGCCCATCATCGGGCTCTGGAAGATATGGCATGATGATACGGACGTGTTTATCACCCCTACCCTGGAGGCGGCCAGGAAGGTTTGGGAGGCGGGGGCGGACATCATCGCCCTGGATTGTACGGATCAGATCACCCACGAAGGCCGTCCGGCCTGGGAACTCCTGCCCATTCTCCGGAAGGAGATACCCGGCGCGCTGTTTTTTGCCGACATATCCACCTATGACGAGGCCGCCCGTGCGGTTTCCCTGGGAGCGGAGATCGTGGGACCCACCCTCTATGGGTACACCCAGGCCACCGCTCATATTGAACACCCGGATTTCCGGGAATTTGCCCGGATGTGCCGGGACTTTGGGGACAAAAGCCGCGTTATAATGGAAGGTCATATCTATACCCCGGAAGACGCGATCAAGTGCCTGTACCTGGGGGCCTTTGCAGTGGTAGTGGGGAGCGCCATTACCCGTCCCCATCTGACGGCCAAGCGTTTTACGGATCTTATGTCGGGCTACCGGAATAACTGGCGGGAATCGGAGCGCAGCAGGCATTAGGGGAAAAAGCTCTAAAAATTGAAGTTTTTAGAGCTTTCCGGCAGAGACCGGGAAGGAGCGGAACATGGCGCATTTCAATGTAGAGACTCCCCAAAATGTGGAAATAAGCCGGAAAATCCCCTGTGAGAAACCTCTTCTAACCCAGCTTGAGATCATGGAGGAATATACCGCTGTCCACCGGAACGCGGCGGGCAAATCCCGTTCCGCGCGGGAGATCGAATGTCTGCGGGTGCTGTATCCCCGGCTTTTCCGCAGTATCGAAGAAGGGGATCGCATCGCCGGACGGCTGGATTTCCTGCCTATCGGCTTCGGCTGCGTAAGCTCCGTGGGGGGAGTAGGGCATTACTGCGTATTCGCCAAACTCCGCGCCTTTCAGAAACAGCTCCCCGATGCGGAGCGGGGCCGGGTGGACGCCCTCTACGACTACTGGCTCAACAACGACCTCAAGACCCTTTACTGTAAAGACGCCCTCCGGGAGCCCATAGTGGGCCCCTTTGTGGATTGTGAATATCCCCTGATCGTCACGGCCCGGCTTTCCGGCATGATGCTGGATTACCAGAAACTGCTGGACCTGGGCATTGGGGGACTCCGGGCGGAGATACGGAGGGCCCTGGAGCTGGCCGGAAACGAAGACGCGGCGGGCAGGAATGCGGAGGCCGGCCCGGACCGCGATTTTTACCGGGCAGGACTGGCGTGCCTGGACCTTTTTGAAAGCTGCGCCCTGTATCTGGCGGATCAAATGCAGGGGGAGACAGGACGCGCCGGCCCCCGGCGGGCGGGGGAACTGGAAGCTATCCGAAACGCCCTGCTTCACATTAAGGACGGCCGCCCCCGGACTTTTCTTGAGGCATTGCAGTTATTCTGGCTCTACGCCCTCCTTGCGGGGGTGATAAACTACGGCCGCCTGGATGACTGCCTGGGCCCCTACCTGGTCCGGGACCTGGCGGCGGGGACCCTTACGGAAGACGATGCCTTCCAAATCCTCAGATCCCTGTGGACCATGATCGAAAACCGCCGTACCACCGTGAACGGCCGCGTAGTGGTGGGCGGCCGGGGGCGGCGTCACCCGGAGGAGGCGGATGTCTTTACCCGCCTGGCCCTGAAGGTTGCCGGGGCCTGCCGTTATGTGGAGCCCCAGTTTACCCTTCGTTTTGACGAAGACACCCCGGAGGATATTTGGAACGCCGCCCTGGACCTTTTGGGTTCCGGCGCTACCTATCCCACCCTGTACAACGACGCGGTGAATGTGCCCGCGGTTCAGTATGGCATGAGGCTTGACGAAAAAACCGCCGCCTGGTATGTGCCCTTCGGCTGTACCGAATTTGTCATCCAGGGTCAGAGTACGGGGACTCCCAATGTCTGTATGAACCTCCTCAAGATGCTGACCATTACCCTGAACGGCGGCGTTGATCCCATGGACGGCAAGGCAAAAAACGGGACCGTCTCTATCCCTGAGCCCGGATCTTTTAAGACCTTCGACGAGTTCTACGGCAAGTACAAGGAGCTTCTGGATTATTACATGGATATCTCCATAGAAGCCCAGCTTTATTCATACAAGGTTATGAACGGGCAGGTTTCGTTCCTGTTTATGAGCCTGCTCATGGACGACTGTATTGACCGGGGCAGGGCCCTGCTGGACGGCGGCGTCCGCTACCTGGGGGGAACCAACGAGACATACGGCAACATCAACGCCTCCGACTCCCTCTGGGCCGTCAAGGACATGGTCTTCGACAGGGGCCGTTATACCCTTGCTGAAATTCAACGGGCGACGCTGGCGAATTTTGAAGGCTATGAGCATATCCGCCGGGATCTTTGGAACTGCGATAAATACGGCAACGATCTTGACACCGCCGACGGTATGGCCCTGGATCTGTACAATTATGTGGCCCGGGGGGTACGGGACCGGGGCATCAGGGCGGGGATGCAGTATTACCTTATCGTGATCAGCAACAATCAGGTCAACACCGAATGGGGCAGGCGTACCGCGGCTTCTCCGGACGGCCGCTATGCGGGACAGTATATGAACCCCGCCAACAATCCCCAGGGAGGGGCGGATCATTCGGGGCCCACGGCGATGCTTAACTCTGTCGCCAAGTTCGATCCTAAATACCACGCCGGCTCGGTACAGAACATCAAGTTCACCCCCCGTATGTTCCGGGAAAACCGGCACATCATCAACGCCCTCTTTAGAACCTACTTTAAGCGAGGGGGCTGCCATCTGATGGTAACCGTGGTTGACCGGGGGATGCTGGAAGACGCGGCGGCCCACCCTGAAAAATATCCGAATCTGCTGGTGAGGGTCAGCGGATTCTCCGCAGTCTTTGTCCGGCTGGCGCCGGATATTCAGCAGGAGGTGATGAGCCGGGTACTCTACGATTCAGAGAGTGTTTCGTGATTCGCGTCATGGAGCTGGAACGGTTCGCTATCCACGACGGGCCGGGGATCAGAACCGTGGTGTTCCTCCAGGGCTGCCCCCTGCGCTGTCCCTGGTGCGCCAACCCGGAAGCCTGGGAACTTCGGGACCGGCTCTTCTATGGGGAGGATCGCTGTATCCGCTGCGGCGCCTGCGCTGCGGCCTGTCCTTTCGGGGCGGTTCGTATGGAGGAGGCTGCTCTGCCCGCTGTTCCGCTAAAAGCACAATCCGGCCCGGCGATTGGCGCCTCCGCCGCTTTGCCGGATGACGGAGTTCCGGCAAGGCGGAGCGGGCCGCAGTTTGACCGGCGGCGCTGTACCTGCTGCGGCGCCTGCGTCAGGGTCTGCCCCGGAGGCGCGCTGCGTATCTCCGGCAGGGCCATGAGCGCCGGCGCGATCATGGAGCTGATCCTTCGGGACCGGGACTACTATGACGCCTCCGGCGGGGGCGTTACCTTTTCCGGCGGGGAACCTTTCTTCCAGTTTCCGGCCCTCAGGGCCCTGCTGGAACGCTGCCGGGAGGCGGGGCTGGACACGGCGGTGGAGACCTCAGCCCAGGCCGATCCGGCTCTGCTGGCGGAGGCGGCGCCGCTGGTGAACCGGTTCCTGCTGGACCTTAAAACCGCCGATCCCCGGCGGCTCCGGGAGGCCTGCGGCGGCGGCGGGGAAGTATTTCGGAATATCGCCTGGCTCGGAGCCCATCAGGCTTCGGGAAAGGCGGAGCCCGGAGGGGCGGCCCGGAAAGGGGCCTTACAGGAAAGCGCCTTTCTGGTAACGGGGCGGATTCCGGTGATTCCCGGCTTCAACGCGGACAGGGAATCCATGGCCGCCATTTTTGCCCTGGCAAGACGTCATGGTATACGGCAGGTAGAGCTGCTGCCCTACCATACCCTGGGAAAAGGCAAATACCGGGAGCTGGGCCTGGAATACCAGGGCCCCGCGGAGAAGATGCTGAAAAAGGAAGATATGCTGTCCCTGGCAGAACTGGGGACCGGCATGGGGCTTGAAGTAACGCTACGGTAGTGCGGCGCGGCAGGATAGTGGGGCGCTGTTATTGCCGGTGTTATAATACAGAACAAGCGTAAAGCGAGGAGGTATTCATGGAAGATTTGAAGAAGGTACTGGAGGATTCGACTCTGCCGGTACTGCCCAAACGGAAGGATTTTGCCATTGGCTGCGTGGGGGCGGGATTTATCATGAACGACTGCCACCTGGTGGCCTACCGGAACGCGGGATTCAATCCGGCGGCGATCAACTCCCTGGCTGCTGAAGAGCGGGAGGCCGTTGCCAAACGGCACGGCATCGGGAAGGTATACGACACCTGGCAGAAACTGGTGGACGATCCGGAGATCGAGATTCTTGACATCGCCGTTCCGCCGGACGTGCAGCTTGAGGTGCTGCGCTACGCGGCAAAAAAGAAGCACATCAAGGGGATTCAGTGCCAGAAGCCGGTGGCCATGTCCCTCCCCGAAGCCAGGGAGATCGCCCGGCTGGGAAAGGAGGCGGGGATTCCCATCGCGGTGAATTCCAACATGCGTTACGATCAGTCCATGCGGGCCCTGAAATGCAGCCTGGACAGGGGGCTCCTGGGCAAGCCCGTGCTGGCCACCATTGAGATGCGGGCCATTCCCCACTGGCAGGAATTCCTCAAGAAGTACCCCCTGCTGGAAATCTACAGCATGGGGATACACCACGTGGATATTTTCCGCTATCTCTTCGGGGACCCGGAGAAGATCACCGCGGTCTGCAGAACCGATCCCCGGACCGCCTTTCCCCACCGGGACGGGATAGTCCAGTTTACCTACCAGTACAGGGACGGCATGATGGCTACCAGCCTGGACGATGTCTGGGCCTGGCCCAATGAACCCTGCGAAAAGGACATCTATATCAAGTGGCGGGTTGAGGGGCTTGAGGGAATGGCGACGGGAACCGTCGGCTGGCCCGTGTACCCCGACCGGGAGCCCAGCACCCTGCGGCTTACCTCAAAACAGACCAGGGGCTGGATAGAACCGAAGTGGGATACGGTCTGGTTCCCCGATGCCTTTGCGGGAACCATGGCAGGCCTCCTCCGGGCGGTGGAGAGCGGCGGCGAGCCGGAGATCGGTATTGAGGACAACCTCAAAACCATCGGATGCGTGGAAGCCTGTTACGCCTCCATCAGGGAAGAACGGACCGTCACCCTCAGGGAAATTATGGAAAAGGAGGATTAACCATGCTACTGCCGGGAATTTTTACAGGGTACTATCCCTACGTCATAGACGAAGTCATCAGGAGGATCAAGGCTTCCGATTTTTCGTGCGTCCAACTGGACGTGTCCTTCAAAGACTGCGATGCAGTCAAGGAACAGCTTACCAAAGAGAAGGCGAAGGCGATTCGGGATAAATTCCGGGACGCCAATCTGCCGGTCATCGCCGTATCGGCCTATACCAACCTGGTGCATCCGGACCCCGACAAGCGGAAGGCCAACATCGCCTATATCAAGATGATGATGGAACGGGCCATGGATCTGGGCTGCCCCTACGTGGCCAGCGAGACCGGCACCTACAACCGGGACAGCGACTGGGTATGGCACGACGACAATGCCTCCGAATCGGCCTACCAGGAAGCCTGCGAGGTGATATACGACATCACCCGTTTTGCCCGGGATGTGGGAGCGGTGTTTATTGTCGAAAATTATGTGAACAACGTGATCGGTTCGATTGATCAGGTTCTGCGGCTCTTCAAGGACATCAACCTTCCCAACATCCGCCTTATCTGCGATCCCACTAACTACTTTGACGAAAGCAACATCGACGATGTGGACGGCCAGCTCAGGCGTATCTTCGACGCCCTCTCGGACAAGATGGTTATCGCCCATGCCAAGGACTGCAAACGGGCGGCCAGCGCTGAGGAGAAACACGCCGCCATTGACGCAGACGAGTCCCACACCTTCCGGGGCTCCGGCGCGGTGGAACTCCCCGCGGCGGGGCTGGGGATACTGAACTACGACCTGTACGTGAAGCTCCTGGGCAGGGATCACCCCAACATGCCTTTGATTGTTGAACACGTGGAGGAGGAGGACATCAGCCGGGCGCGGGACTTTGTGAAAGGGGCACTGAAACGGCAGGGGGTGTAGGGCTCTTGCAGCCGGCAAGGAAATTTAACCAATGCCCATTTTTTAACAAAACACCGGATCGTCCGCTTGCAGCGCTAATTTTTTTGAGGAATTCAGGAAGCAGGCATGAACATTTCATGAAATATTCCCCCCGGAGGACTCCCTAATTCCAAAAAAGCGAATCGCGTTGACGCGGGTTTCGGCGGCCAGTTGCTCCGTTTCCTTGTCCAGCGCGCGGGCGACAAAAGCGGCGATGTGGGGAAGAAAGCGCGGCTCGTTGTGGCTGCCGCGGGCTTTAGCCGCGCCCGGCCCGTTTGAAGAGGACGGGAGGGGGCGGGGCAGATTGCGGGGCAAAAGGTAGGGCGCGTCGGTTTCCAGTAACAGTTTATCGGCGGGGATGTGCTTTACCAGAGGAACAAGGTGAGCGCCCCGCCGTTCATCACAGATCCAGCCGGTAATACCTATGTGGCAGTCCATTGCAAGATAGATTTCCAGTTCTTTCATGCCGCCGGTAAAACAGTGTACTACCGCGCCTGAAAGTTTGGGGCGGTATTTTTTCAGAATGGCGGAAAAATCCTCAAAGGCGTCCCGCTCGTGGAGAAAAACAGGTTTACCCAGTTCAGCCGCCAGTTCAAGCTGTTCCTCAAAACACCGGCGCTGGGCCGCGGGGGGTGAAAAATTGCGGTTGTAGTCAAGGCCGCATTCCCCGATGGCAGCTAAGGCATCGCAGGCAGCCAATTCCCGCAAACGCAGCAGGGCCGGGATGTCCCAATCTTTTGCGTTATGGGGGTGAACGCCGGCGGTAGCCCTGCAATCGCCCGGGTGGGCTCCGGCAAAAGCGAGTGCGCCGGCGCTGCTTTTAAGGCTGCTGCCGGTAATGATCAGGGGACTCACCCCGGCGTTTTTAGCCGCCGAAAGCACCGCCTCCCGGTTCCGGTCAAAAGCGGCGTTCATAAGGTTGACGCCGATATCAATAAACTGCATTATTGCAGTATAGTCGCCGTTCGGGGGCCGGGAATAGGCCCGGCCGGTCAGAGCCGGCGCTTAAAAAAACGGGACTGTTTTGGAGGTTCTCATGTACAGTGTGGGAATAGCGTATCTGCTCTGGCTGCTCTCCGGTTTCGGGGCTTTGGGGTTTCACCGCTTTTATCTGGGGAAAATACCCACCGGCATACTCTGGATGTGTACCGGCGGGCTGGGTATGCTTGGTTCGATTTATGATTTTTTTACCATGTCCGGCCAGGTACATGAGGCAAACATCCGCCGGGCTTTCTACGAGGGTACTGCCCACAGTTTTGATAAGCGCCTGTGGCGCAATATCAACGACGGTGAGGCCCGCATTGTACGGGAAAAGGAAACGGTCGAGCGGACCCTTCTCAGGCTTGCAAAGGAAAACAAAGGCGTCCTCACTGCAAGCGAACTGGCCCTGGCTGCAAATATCTCCATTGAGGACGCGAAACGGAACCTTGATACACTGGTTTCCAAAGGCTTCGCCGAATTGCGTATCCGAAAGTCCGGCACACTGGTCTACACCATCCCCGACCTCATGGACAGAGACGGGCCGCTGGAGGATTTTTGATACGCGGCGTTTGCGGCCAATATGGAGGATGTGCTTGAGTGTGTACCGTAATGCCTCATTGAAAAATCTAACCGTGTACCGTAATGCGCCAAAATAAAATCTAAGTGAAAAAGTGTGCGCCACAATTAAAAAATCTAGCCGAACCGCTCAAGCGGTTTCTCCAGTGATACCCCTTTGCGCGGCCAATTTCAAGAG
>JAIRND010000177.1 GCA_031258225.1 Treponema sp.
CTGAACGTAACCCTCTACCGCCTCCCGGCAGGGGCGGGGATAGCCCGGCGGGAAACCGCTTGTAGAATCCGCCTGCGCTATTTTCAATACGCTGCGGCGGGGAATTCCAAATGTTTTCCACCGGGCTATCCCCGCCCCCGCAGCGGTTCACGATAGGGAGTTAAGGTTAGGCGGCTATCAAACCTAAAACCCAGGTTGAATGGTGTCTGACTACACCACAAAGAGGGCAGAGTCGTGGAGGGTCGGGAAGCATCGGAAGCACCAAAAAACCCCCACAATTACAATCATGACTGCGTACTAGAGTGCCTCCCGTGATATGGACCGTGGGTTTACCTACAACGTAGGATTACCGCATATAACACAGGAGGTACGAAGTATGAAAGAAGTGTACCGTTATTTGGTGGTGTAGATGTCCGCCCCTTCCGCGGCCTCGTTGCCGCTGATAAGGGATTCATCCCCGGTGATGACACCGCCTTCGTTGGCGTTGACATACACGCCGCCGCCCTGGTAAGCGCCGACGGTGTTGCCCGTTATGGCGGCCTTCCCCTCCAGCACAAGGACGCCGTAGAGGTCAATCCCGCCGCCCCAGAACGCGTTGTTGTCCCGAACCGCTGTGCTGTCTTTCAAAGTGATGGTTCCGTCCGTGTTGACATACACGCCGCCGCCTGAGCCGCCATACTTCTGTTCCGTATTCCGCCGGGCCTCGTTGCCTGTGATAGATGCCCGGCCTTCCAGCGCGGCTTGCGCTGTGGAAAAGACCCGCAGGCCACCGCCAAAGAGCCCGCTATTGCCGGCGAGGGAGGATTCGCCTTTCATTGTCAGCTTGCCGTTTTTTCCAACGTTTATCCCTCCGCCGAAACCGCCAAACAGGGTGCCGTCATCCTTTATGCCCGCAACGGCCTTGTTGTCCTTGATCGCCGAACGGTCTTCCATGACGACCGTGGTGTTGTCAATGTATATCCCGCCGCCAAATAACGCCGCGTTGCCGCTTATCACCGAGGTATCCCGCATGGTGAGGGAGCCCAAAAGGTATACACCACCACCCGAACCGCCGTATGAGCCGTCTTTCTTGAAGAATACACTATTCTCCCGGATGGACGCGCCCTCCCGCATGACCAGGGCGCTCTTATTGTCTATGTATAGGCCGGCGCCCCAGTAGCCTTCGTTTTTCACGATTGCCGCGTTTCCTTCCATCGTGATTTCCGCGGCTTCCGCATACACGCCGCCGCCTTCACCGTCTTTTCCCTCATCATTAGTACTTGCCTCGTTTTCCGAAACGAGCGCGTTGTCCTTCATAAGGATCGTTCCCGATCCCAGCACCGCGATGCCGCCCCCGGCGTTGGCAGAGTTTTTCGTTACCAGCGCGTTGCCCTGGAGAACCAGAGTGCCTTTGGAGACCTTAATCCCGCCGCCATACTTCCTTGAGTTGCCGCTTACCACCGCGCCTTGTCCCAGCGTGACGGTCGCGCCTTCGTTCACTTCGATGCCGCCCATTTCCCCGCCGGTTATGGTGATGTGTTCAAATCGGATACGGGAAGCCCCGCCTATGGTGAACGCCTCTCCCTCCGCGGGGATTTGCAGGACCGCCTTGTCATTCGCCGCCGCGTCCGCCTTCCCTGTTATCAGGATTTCCTCCGCCCCGGTGCCGTTTGTGATGTTAGGCAGCGCCGAAGCGAGCGTCCCGGTCACGGTAATTGTCTTTACCGTACTGCCGGAAGCCGCCTCCACCGCCCGCGACAGCGTCTTAAACGGCATGGCTTCACTCGTCCCGGCGTTTATGTCATTGCCGTTCGCCCGCACATAGTACGAGGTAACCCTGGTCAAATCCACCGGCTCGGAGACGGGCGGACTTGACTCGCACCCCGCCAACACAAAACCCATAAACAGCGCCACGCCGATTACCCATGAACAAGTGATGTTCTTTTTCATTCTTGCCGCTCCTTTATACAGTCAACTAGTGTACACTGGTGATAATAGGAAGATCAACTTGACGGTTATGGTTCGTTTTTTACGTAGCGCAACACGCTTGAGCAAAAACCTAACAGGCGTATTCGATTTTGTTCCACAGTGGTTATGCCGGGCCTTAGAACTCCGCGTAGTTCCCGGTCTGGGACAGATCGTAGCCGCCCATCAGCGCCAGGTCCTGTTTGAATTCGTCTTCCGCAATATAGGAGATCAGCGCCTTGAGCGCCGGTTTGTCCCGGTCTTCCAGCCGGAATACAAAGTCGTACCACTCAAGTTGAAGGGGGATAAAATCCGCCCCGGCGATGTGTTCCGCCCCGCGTTCACAGCCGCAGCCTATGTCCGCGCCGCCCCTGGCGACAATGCCGGCACAGGCCATGTGAGAGGTCGATTCCCGTGTGTAACCCTGGATGCCCCCGGCGTCGATCCCCAGCGGCTTGAGTTTTTGATCCAGCAGGATCCGGGTACCGCAGCCCCGTTCCCGGTTGATCATGCTGATCCCCGGCCGGGCCAGGTCCTGCCAGTCCCGGATTTTTAAGGGGTTTCCCTTTTGGACATAAAAGCCCTGCATCCGCCCCGCCAGGCGGAACACCCCGACGGGGAGTCCCGGCACAAGGCGGCGGATAAAGGGGTAGTTGTAGCTGTCCGTCTCGCTGTCCCACAGGTGGGAGCCGGCCATTGTTACTTTGCCGTTGTACAGGGCGATAAGGCCGTTGTAGGAACCCGTATAGGAACGAAGCGCGGGCCCAAGCCCCAGGGCGGAAAGCCGGCTTACAAAGAGGTCCAGGCAGACATCCTGGCCGCAGAGGATAATGGGGTCCTCCGCCGGTCCCCGCGGCGGGAGTTCCCGTGATGGTAACTCCCGCGCTGGAGATTCGTGTGATGGGGATTCCCGCGCTTCCCGAAAGGCCGCAACCGCTGAAAAAGGCCCCGTCTTTCCGGCCCGGAGGTAGCGGTCAATGTCCTCCTGGGAGACCCGTACCTGTTTCCCCACGCGGGAGGAGGGGAGTTCCCCCCGTTTAATGAGTTCGTAGACAGTATATTTCTTGATCCGCAGTTGGCGCGCCACATCCTCCGCGGTCAGAAGAGACGATCCCATGGGGGAATTATAGTCCCACGGGAAGGGAAACGCCAATGCCCTGCCTGGGAGAGGGAGTAAAGAAAAAAGCCCCGTCAACAATACAACAATACATCATGTGGTTGTTTTTAAGTCCCCAAATATGTAACACTATCCTTTGACGATGTTACGCACTGAAGATAAATCACTGGTTCCGGAGGGAAAGTATGGGTCGAGGTGAGTTGAGTGCGGTCATTAGGGTGGATGAGGAAAAATGTGTTAATTGTCATGCCTGTATTGCCGCCTGTCCGGTAAAGTACTGTAACAATGGCGCGGGGGAAAAAGTAGGGGTGAATCATAGCCTCTGTATTGGCTGTGGAAACTGTGTCCATGCCTGTACCCACCACGCGCGGCTTATAGTGGATGATTCGTCGTCGTTCTTCAACGCGCTGGACAAAAAGGAACGGATCGTTGCCATTGTTGCCCCGGCGGTGGCCTCCAATTTTCCGGGCCAGTACCTCAACCTGAACGGCTATTTGAAGTCGCGGGGAGTGGAGGCGGTTTTTGACGTAAGTTTTGGCGCGGAACTCACTGTCTTTTCGTATGTTAAATACTTGCAGAAAGAGCGTCCCTCGTTCTGCATAGCCCAGCCCTGTCCGGCCATTGTTAGTTTTATTGAAATTTACCATCCCGAACTGCTTCCCTATCTTGCCCCGGCGGACAGTCCCATGCTGCACATTATCAGGATGATCCGGGAGTACCACCCCCAATACCGGAACCACAAAATAGCCGTCCTGTCTCCCTGCATTGCCAAGCGGCGGGAATTTGACGCAACGGGTCTGGGGGACTACAACGTTACGTTCCTTGCCCTGTACAACTATCTGGAACAGCAAAAGGTCAACCTGGCATTGTTTAAGCCGGAGGACTACGATAATCCGCCGGCGGAACGGGCGGTAACATTCTCCATGCCTGGCGGGCTCCTGATTACCGCGGAACGGGACAGTCCCGGAATTGGCAGAGTAACCCGGAAGATTGAAGGGGTCCATACGATTTACCCCTACTTGAAGGATGTCGCGCGAACCCTGAGTTCGGGCGGAGGTAAAAGCGGGGAACTGCCCCTGTTGATAGACTGTCTTAACTGTGAGAAGGGCTGTAACGGCGGCACCGGTACCCGGAACAGTGAAACGCCCACGGACAAACTGGAAGCCCACATTTGGAAACGCCGGGCCGAAATGGAGGCAAAGTACGGCGGATCGAAGTCCGTGGCGAAGAATCAAAAAAAGGTGTTCAACGTGCTTTCGCGTTACTGGAAAGATGGCCTGTATGACCGTTCGTACCAGGACCTTTCCGGCAACAATACCCTGCGGATGCCGACCGACGATGAGCTGGTGGAAGTTTACCGGCGCCTGCGGAAGTACGGTGAGCAGGATTTTTATGACTGTAACACCTGCGGATACGGAAGCTGTTACGGTATGGCTATCGCGATTTTTAACGGCCTTAACCGGCCGGACAACTGCCACCATTACGACCTTGCCATTATCGAAGAAAATCAGAAAACCATAGAGGGCCTGAATCAAAACCTTAACGATCAGATAGAAAAATCCCTTGATTTTATGAAGGGTATCAACAGCCTTATCGAGAACCTTAACAATCAGATCGTGCAGCAGGCTTCGGCCATTGAAGAATCTTCGGCAACGATTGAGGAGATGGTGGCTACGATCAGCAATACCGCCAACGTGGCCCAAAAAAAGCAGGGCGCCATTCAAGAACTCGTGAACAATGTGGGGCAGGGGCGGGCGTCGATGCGTGATACCATTGAGGCGGTGGGGAATATTTCCAAGGGGGTCTCTGGGGTTGGTTCCACCATCAAGGTAATCGGCAACATTGCCGCCAATACCAACCTGTTGTCCATGAATGCCGCCATTGAGGCGGCCCACGCCGGGGACGCGGGTGTGGGCTTTGCGGTGGTCGCCGATGAGATCCGCCGGCTCTCTGAGACTACCCGGGAAAATTCCCGGAATATCGCCGCTATCCTGACAAGCATTATCCAGGGCATCAAGGAAACTACCACCCGTTCAACCGCTACCGATGCCCTGATTGGTACGATGGCGGAGGAGATCAACAGTTTTGCCCATACGATGACGGAACTTATCACCAGCCTGGGGGAACTTTCCATAGGAAGCCGGGAGATTACCACCGCCCTGGTCCTTCTGCGGGATCACGCGGAGGCGATTAAAGACGGCTACCATGACATGATGGAAAAGACCCACGACCTTGAGGTTTCCATGCACAGGATCATGACGATGCAGAAAGAGGGTATACGGGTGTAACGTTGGGGGCCGCCGCCCTATATAAATGCTTGACAATATACGGCAAATGCTACATCTTGTATATAAGAGGTACTACATGGCACAGTTAAATATCAGACTTGACGATCCTGTCAAGGAACAGGCCGAAGCCCTTTTTAAGCGGATGGGCCTAACCATGTCGGCGGCGGTTACGCTCTTTTTGCATCAGGTAATTTTACAAAACGCCATTCCGTTCACGATAACCGCCCGGGGCGACCCCCTTTACAACCCGGCGAACATCGCCCGTATCAAAGACTCTATCAGCCAGTTCAAGCAGGGCAGGTTC
>JAIRND010000198.1 GCA_031258225.1 Treponema sp.
ATGTCGATTCTGGACGCCGGTTCACGCTCGGCGCGGTCCGGCAAGATGGAACTTATCAACGACGGGGTCTGGTGTACCGGCGACGATCCCTGCCTGTAGCCCGGGACCCCCGTCCCTACCACAGGTACAGCCTCCCCCGGTCGGCGATAAAGCCCGCGTGGGTAAAAAGCCGGGCGTAGGGGGATTCGGCGGCGGCCTGGCC
This sequence comes from Treponema sp., assembly GCA_031258225.1. Lineage (GTDB taxonomy): Bacteria > Spirochaetota > Spirochaetia > Treponematales > Breznakiellaceae > JAISFT01. The sequence goes on from JAIRND010000198.1 coordinate 203, forward strand.
GTTGATGGTCTCCACGACCAGTTTTTGCTCCGGGTTCGCCTTCCGCAGCCGCGGGGCCTTGATAAGAGCGGGCAGGCAGGCGCTCTCGTCCGGGGGGATGAAGATACGCAGTGCCTTTCCATTCAGCGTCGAGACGGCGATAAGTTCCCGCCCCCGGTAGTAGAGCCGGTTCCGGGGAGACCGGGCGGGGAGCCGGGGATCCAGGCCCTCAAGGTCCAGGGCGGCAAGGCTGGCGGGGTCCGCCGCGTTTAGCCCGAAAAGCCCGTCCCGGCGGCAGAATGTCTCCGCCTCCTCAAGGTCCCGGAGGATGCCGGGGGAGGCGAACTGGAGGGAGGCGATGCCGGAGAAGAAACGGCCCGCCACGAGTTCCCCCGCCAGTTCCATCCGCCGTATCGTGGGAAGGAGCCGGGCCCAGGACAGGACGGGGCTTTCCCGTTCCAGCAGGGGCCGGCAGAGGACCCCCCAGCGGGCCAGGAGCAGACGTACCCGGTCCCGGTCCAGTTCGTCCCGGTTAAGGGGGCCGCCGGGGTCCGGTTCACGGTCAAGGGAGAACCAGCGGCCCGGCAGGGGGGCGTTTTGCCTGCGGCGCTCCCTGACCGCGTACATGGCCCTGGGGATTCGCCGGTGCGTGAAAGGTCTAAGTTCCGCCGCGTCCGTTTCGGCGGAGACGGCCCCGGCCTTACGGGAATTCCAGTCTTCCCGCCTCAGGGCCATCCAGGAATCCGAACTGAGCCGGCCCTTCCATACCTGGTCCCAGATGGCGGGGACCAGGATCCGGTCCTCCAGGCCCGCGGCGTCCTTGATTTCCCGGTAGGTTCGGGCCGTGTCGAAAAAATCCGGCCTGTCGAAGGGCGGGACTGGGGTTTCCGCGCCGGCCCCCTCGTCCGTCTCAACGGGAAGAACCAGGTCCAGGTCATCGGGGCGGCAGAAGCCGGCGCGTCCTTTCCCGGCCCCGTACCAGAGGAGCCGCCCTTCCCGCAACTCTTCGTCCAGGTCCTCGGCCCGGTAATCGTTCCGCCGGGTACTGAGGATCTCCGCTTCCCAGAGTTTTACGGGCAGTTCAAGCCCCGCCGCCCATTCCCCAAGGTCCGCCGCGCCGTCCGTGCCCGCCGGCCCGGCGTTTCCCGTCAAACCCTGTCTGAGGGCAAGGAAGGGCCCAAGCAGGGAGACCGGCCGTTCGGCGATCTCCGGTCTGGCCCCGGCCCGCTTGAGTCTGAGGAGGAGTTCCAGGTTTTCCGCGTCGCAGACCAGGTCCCCGCCCAGGTCCGCCACCGTCACGGGGTAGATCAGGACCCCCTCCGGAACAAGGGTCCTCAGCGCCTCCTCAAGTTCCGCCTGTCCCGCACCGAAAACTTCGCCGATCCGGGCCAGGGAGACCGGCCCCTGAAATCGGAGCCATTGGCATAGCCATTGGCAGAGCCATTGGCAAAACCGGTGACTTTGCCCCCCTTCGCGCGGGGCGGCTTCCTCCCCACGCCAGGCTTCTTCCCATTCCCGGTGTACCACGCATTCGAGGGTCCCCCGTTTCAGAAAACGGAGCCTTCCCCCCAGGCTTGGATCCCCGCGCAGTTCTTCCCGGACCGGGGAGGGGAGGGCCCTGAGCAGCGCGTTCCACTCATCGGCGGGGATGGCGACGCGTTCCTTGACCCATTCCGCCAGGGAACGGGCATCGTCCGGGGCCCAGCCGGGTAGTTCCCGCCGCAGCCGGGCGCCGAAATTCGCCGCCAGTTCCGCGGGGATGGGGGGACGCCGCGCGGCGTCATCCAGGGCCTCGGCGATGATCCGGTCGGAAAGGAACGTTCCCTGACCGGGGAAGGCGCCCCCACGGAACCGCAGATCCTTCCGCTCGTCCCCTTCGTAGAGGAGGGTGTTGGTTTCCTGCCAGACGATCCCCGCGGCAAAGGGGCTTTCCCCCGGACCGTGAAAAAAGGAAACACCCAGGGTCCCGTTTTCCAGGGCCCCGACAAGGTCCCGGAAGCCCTCCATGTCGAACTCGTCCTGGAGACAGCTCCGCCAGGCTTCGGCAACCAGGGGGAAAGTCCCGTCCCCGGGGGCGGTCTGGGACACAAGCGCGTCGAAAAGGCGTTTGGATCGCTGCCGGATGATCCACAGGGGGCTGCGCCTCCCGAATCCCGTTTTGGGCAGTACCATGCTCCGCTCCGCCGCCTCCCGGAAGTCCGCGCCGAAGCGGCTTGAGGATTCAAAGCGCCGCCGGAACTGACGTTCCGCCCGGCTTACGGTCCCGTCCCGGTTCAGGGAACGGAGTACATCGCCCATGAACCACTCGATGTCCGCCGGGCTCCATTCGTCAAGGTTGGGGAGGAGAAGGAGGATCATGTCGTTGTCGGAAAACGATTCAACCCGTCCGCCCCGGCGATCCTCAAGTTCCTGGGCAAGGGCCAGGGAGAGGGGATAGTTAATCGCCCCGCCCCGGAAACTGTGGAGCAGCACCCGGAACATCCCGTGCCCCCGTTTCCCGTTCCCCTTGAGGATCTCGCAGACCATAGACTCAGTCCCCGTCAGGGGAATTCCGCCCTGGGCCTTTTTTTGAGCGGCCAGGTGGCGGTTCAGGGCTTCCAGGGCGGCGGCGGAGAATTCCGGCAGCAGGTCCGCGCCCAGTTCCCCCCGCGCGTTAAACCGGTCCAGAATTTCCAGTATCCGGCGGGAGAGAAGGGGACTGCGGAACAGCGGATCCGCCCGCCAGAAGGGGATGAAGCCGGCGTCAAAGTCCGTGGGCACTACCTCCACCGCCTCGTCCCCTATGGCGGTGATCCGCCAGGAACGGTTGCCCAGGTTAAAGCAGTCCCCGATACGGCGTTCCCAGACAAATTCCTCGTCAAGTTCCCCGATCTTTCCCTTTTCCCCGGCGGCCCTCATCGCGTAAAGCCCCCTGCTGGCGATGACCCCGCCGGAGGAGTAGAGCAGGGCCAGGGCCCCCGGCACCCTAGCAAGGGAACCTTCCACCCGGTCCAGGTAGATTCTGGGTTTAAGTTCCCGCAGCCTCAGAACCTGTTCATTCCCGCCGTACCCCGCCAGCATCGCTATGACGCGCTCATAATCACCGCGCCTGAGATTCCTGAACACGTAGAATCCACGGAGCAGCTCGTAAAGCCCGTCGATGCGTCGGTCCTCCTCTGCCACAAGGGCCAGGATGAACTGGGACAACAGGTCCAGGGGATTTTCAACAGGCCGGGTTTCCTCGATTTCCCGTGCCCGGCTCCCCAGGGCCAGGGCCGCGGCGGGAAGCAGGTCGGCGGTTCGCAGGGGGATGTACCTTCCCCGGCTGGTCTTGCCCACCCCGTGCCCCGAACGGCCGATCCGCTGGAGCGTCGATGAAATCGACATGGGGGCGCCCGCCAGGATCACCTCATCAACGGAACCGATGTCGATCCCCAGTTCCAGGGACGATGTGGCGACCACACAGGCTATCTTCCCCTCCGCCAGCCCCTGTTCCACCGCCTGCCTCAGTTCCTTTGAAAGACTGCCGTGGTGGGCAAAGGAACAGGGCCGTCCGGCGCTCCGGTTAATGGCGTAGCTAAGGCGTTCCGCCGCCCGCCGGGAACCGGTAAAGACCAGCGTAGCGCGGTTCGCCTCTACCCGCCGGAGTATCTGTTCCTCCGGGCCTTCCCCCGGCCCCTCCCCGTCCTCCACCGTGAAACTGATCCGCTTTTCCCACGGGGGAGCGACGATGCTGACCGGCCGCCGCTCCCAGGTCTCCCCATTTTTCCGTAAGGCGCCCAGGAATTCCGCCGCCGTTTCCGGGGGGTTCACCGTGGCGGAAAGGCCGATCCGCTGAAATTCCCCCCGCAGGGCAAGGCGGTCCACCTGGAAGGACAGATAACTCCCCCGCTTGGTCCCCAGGACGCTGTGGATCTCGTCCAGGATAAGGCAGCGCAGCGTGGAAAGAAGATCCCGGCCCCGCGGGTTAAGGAGCAGGATACCCAGGCTTTCCGGGGTGGTAACGAGAATGGAGGGGGGCTTACGGTAAAAACGCCGCCGGTCCGCCTGGGGGGTGTCCCCGGAACGGGTCTCCACGGTGATGGGCGGAAAGGCCAGGCCCGCCTCCTCAAAGCGGCCGCGCAGGACGCGCAGGGGTTCCAGCAGGTTCCGTCTGATATCCTCGTTCAGGGCCTTGAGGGGGGAGACGTAGAGAACCGACAGTTTTTCCGCGTCGTAGGAACCCAGGCAGAACCTGGAAACGGCGGAAAGGAAGGCGGTAAGGGTTTTGCCGCTCCCCGTAGGGGCAAGGGCAAGGACATGCCGCCCCTCCTCAATGAGGGGCCAGGCGGCCCCCTGTACGGCCGTGGGCTTACCGAAGGTCTCCGTGAACCAGTCGTTTATCAGAGGATGGAAGGGGAGGGGACTCCGGCCGCCCATTATCCTTCCCGCTCAACGCGGAAACAGCGTACCCTGTGGCCCGGCGCCACTTCCCCAAACTCAGGACGTTCCTCAAAACAGCGTTCCTCCGCCAGAACGCAGCGGGGGGCAAAGGGGCAGCGCGGTGCCGGGGCGTCGTTTTCACCGCTTGCCGGAGCCGGCCTTATGGGAAGGGACTCCACCTTGTTCCCGCTCACCGAGGAAAACAGGAGCCGTGTGTAGGGGTGCCGGGCCTCCCGGTACAGATCCGCCGCCGGGGCCTCCTCCATCAGTTCCCCCCGGTACATCACCCCGATACGGTCGCAAAAATAACAGGCCACCCGTAAATCGTGGGCGATAAAGAGGAATGAAAGGTCCCGTTTCTCCCGTATATCCAGAAGCAGATTCAGAATCTGCCCCTGGATCGACACGTCCAGGGCGCTTACCACCTCATCGCAGATCAGAAGTTCGGGCCGCATCAAAAGACCCCGCGCGATGGATATTCGCTGCCGCTGTCCCCCCGAAAATTCCGAGGGCCGCTTCCCCAGATCATCCGGGGACAGCCCCGTCTCCACCAGAATACGGACGGCCTCTTCCCGCGCCTGCCGTTCCCCCGGAAAGCGGGAGGACGCGCGGTACCCGGAAACCAGCACATCGTAGATGGTCATCCGGGGGTTCAGGGAACGGGCCGGATCCTGAAAGATGTACTTCACCTTTTCCCGGTAGTCCTTAAGGGCCTTGCCGGAAAGAGCGCGAATATCGGTACTGTCCCGGTAGCGGATAATTCCCCCGTCGCTCTCGTACATCCGTACCAGAAGCCGCGCCGTCGTGGTCTTGCCGCAGCCGGACTCACCGGCCAGCCCATAGGTTTCGTTGTTCCCGATAGAAAACGAAATCCCGTTCACCGCGTGGACAAAACGACCGAACCGGGCAAAAAACCCCGCCTCCAGGTTGAAACGTTTTCGCAGATTTTCCACGGAAATAACCGGCATACCGGTAGGGTAGCATGGCTGGCTATCCACTTCAATTCCTATGCGTTTATCGTGGGTAACAGACTTAACGGCGGGGACGCTAATAGCCCGCGCGCTTGTCCACCAGGTAGTTCAGCGGTTCCCCCCGGACATAACGGCCCAGGTTGTCCAGCGCCACTTCCAGCGCCATACGGTCGTAACCGGGGCGGAATCCCGCGCAGTGGGGGCTGAGGATCAGGTTGTCCAGGTCCCAGAGCGGGGAGTCGGGCGGCAGGGGTTCCCGTTCGGTAACGTCCAGCAGGGCCCCCGCTATGGACCGGCTACGCAGCGCCGCGATGAGCGCCGCCTCGTCGGTGGTGCCCCCCCGGCCCACGCTGATGTACAGGGCGCTTTTTTTCATCAGGGAGAATTCCGCCGCGCCGACCAGGCATGTAGTGGCGGGGGTGTAGGGGAGGATGTTCAGCACGTAATCGGCCTGGGGGAGCAGTTTCCGGAGCCTCTCCGCCGGCTCCACCCGTACACCCTCCGCGCCCTTGGCGGGATTCCGGCGGAGCCCCGTTACCCGCATCCCAAAGGCCCGCGCCACACCGGCGACATGCTCCCCAATCGCGCCGTAGCCCAGGATCAGAAGGGACGCGCCGGTCAGGGCGTCCAGGGCGTCAATGGGGAACCGTATCCACTCCCGCCGTTTTTTCGCCTCAAAAATCCGGGCAAGACGGCGGTTCCAGGACAGAATCATGGCGAACACGTGTTCGGTAATCTGCGGCCCGTGGATACGGGAATTGGTAAAGCGGAAGGGCCGTTCCATCAGCTCAGGGTACGCCCGCATACCGTCAACCCCGGCGTACCAAAGCTGGACCCAACTGACGGCGGGCATACGGGTCAGGAGCGCGTAGTCAATCTCCCCGATGTAAATTTCCACCCGCCCGCGGTTTCGCTCTATCAGTTCCCGGTCTTCCGTTAGAAGCACCTCTCTGCCGTCCCCCGCCCTTGCCAGCCGTTCCACCGCGCCGTCCGGCATACGGCCGGCCCCAAGCTGGACCAGGATCATGCCTTTTTGTTCTGCCATGCGGACAGCCTACCACAAAGGCCGAGCCTCGTAACAGACGCGGACCGCGAAGCGGGATAAACGCATAGGAGCCTCACTTATAAGAGGGTTTTTGATACCGGATACTGTCGAACAAGTCTATTTACAATTTACAAAAATTTCACAAAATGATAAGATAGTCATAATTTGAAGTACCACAGGAGGACAACAAATGAAGAAGTATTCGTTTTTGGTTGGCTTAATCGGTTTTACGCTGATTATTGGAT
>JAIRND010000221.1 GCA_031258225.1 Treponema sp.
TCAATTTTATTTTTGTCATTCCCGGTTCTTTTGTCCCGGATGGTCCGTGAATTTTAAGGAGTACCTATGAATGAACCTGATTTTGAGCGTTCTGAACGAGAAGAGGATGAAATTTCCCTTATCGATTTATTTTTGACCTTGTGGCGTCATAGGATACTCATACTGGTGATATCATTATGTGCCTCAATTATTGTGCTGGGATATTCGGCTATTTCTCTCAAGCTGCCCCCGGAAGAGTCCTTCCTTCCCAATCTTTATACTTCCAAAGCGAATATGCTCATCAATAACAACAACTCATCAGGAAGCGGCAATATCGCCGCGGCGCTAAACGCCAACGGTCTTGGTGGTCTGGCAAACATCGCCGGGATCAATGTATCAGGCGGTTCGGCGTTCAGCAGCCTGGCGGTATACCTTGTTAATTCCGATACCATGCTGGACTCGATTGTGAAAGAGTTTGACCTTATTACGCGCTACAGCATAAAAGACCATGTGATCGGAAACAGCAGGAAGGGACTAAAGAAAAACCTGAAAGCGGAATACGATACCACCAGCAATGTTTTTACCATCAGTTTCAGCGATTACGATCCGGTTTTTGCCTGTAATGTGGTCGATTACTGCGTAGATTATCTAAGCCGGCGCTTTGACATCCTGGGGTTGGATAAAAGCTTTCTGCAGAAGGAGAACCTGGAAAAAAGCATCGCCGCCGCCTATGAGGCGATACGTAACCTTGAAGGGGAAATCCAGAGCCTGGAACTATCCGCCGCGAACCCGCGTAGCGGATCCGTGCCCAATATTGTGCCGGAGATAAGGCGTATCAACGTGGAACTAAACGCCCAGCAGCAAATCTATGCCCAACTCAAAGTACAGCTTGAATTGACCAATACCGCCATTGCCAGTGAAACGCCGATATTTCAGGTTCTTGATGCCCCCCAGGTTCCCGATCTTAAGTCAGGGCCTAGCCGGGGTATGCTGTGTATTATCGTAACTATGGGGGCTTTCTTTTTTTCGATATTCCTGGCTTTTGTGTTAAACGCGCTGGAAAACATCAAAAACGACCCGGCGGTTATAGCAAAGTTTAAGAGTGTTGGCAGAAATAAAAATGCAGCCGTTCACAACCATGTGGCGTAAATAAGGATTAAAGAATGATCAAGATAAAACTCCTTTTGATTTTTGGATTGTCTTTTTTGGCGGGTACACGCCATGGCATCTTTGCCCAGAAGGTGGAACTGCCTGCCGGTACGTCCGCTTCACCGGAATACGCCGAAGATGGGCCCGTTCTTGATCTGGTTCCCAGCGCACAGCTTGCCCTGTCTACGCCGGACTACCCGGTTACCGCCGGGGATATTTATACCCTGGCCTACCTTGCCGGTACACAGACGGTAGAATACACCATTACGGTGGATACGAGCTACCGTATACGGGTTTCAAATCTGGCGGTGATCGATACCGCGGGGAAGACCTACAATGAGCTCAAGACCCAGGTGGAAACAATCGTTACCACCAACCACCGCATGAGCGGGGTACAGTTTGTCCTTCATACACCAGCGGTTTTCAAGGTACGGGTGAAAGGAGAGGTACGGACCGCCGCAGAAGTTTCGGCCTGGGCCTTAACCCGGCTTTCCTCTTTGTCAGAATACGCGACTTCCTATGGGTCTTTACGTGAGGTTTCGGTTACTTCTTCCAATGGGACCATGAAAACCTACGATCTCTACCGGGCCCGGCGCATGGGGGATATTGCTCAAGATCCCTATCTGCGACCGAATGACGTGATTACTTTCAACCGGGTTCAGCGTCAGGTAACGCTTTCAGGCGCGGTGGAGCGGCCGGGAACCTATCAATTACTGCCGGGGGAACACCTTAAGGAACTGATAGAGGTGTACGGCAACGGGTTTACCCCGTTTGCGGAGACCGCCTGGATAGGGCTTATCCGTTATGTAAACACCCAGGACAAAGTGGGGAACAAGGTATACCTTACCGAAGACGCGCTGGAAGAAAATTATCCCCTGGAAGATTACGATGTTGTCGATGTTCCCAGTACGGCAAGCGGGCGGCCGGTTTTGTTTGTGGAAGGCGCGGTAGGAGTTCCCGATGAGGGACAGCTTACCGCTTCCAACCGGATTACGATACGCTTCGAGCCGGGGGAGGATTACGGTTCCCTGGTACGGCGTAACCCGGACTGGTTCAGCGCCGTATCGGATACGGAGGGGGCCTATATTATACGGGCAAACAGGAGGATATCTGTCAATCTCAACCTTCTGTTGTACAACGCGGAAAGCCGAAGTCCCCACTACGTTGAACCGAACGATGTTCTTATTATTCCGTTCAGGCAGTATTTTGTTACGGTTTCCGGCGCCGTGATAAATCCGGGAAGGTACCCGTATATACCCGACCGGGATTGGGAGTACTACGTTGCCCTGGCGGGCGGGTTCAGGAAAGACCAGAATTCCCTTAAGAAAGTTACCATTACGAGTATGGACGGACATCCCATGACCAAAAGTGACGGCATCAGCCCCGAGACCGTAATCACCGCGGAGACCAACGCGTTTCTCTACCACTTCAACCAGGTCGCGCCGGTTATCACCACGACTCTTACCCTTGTTCTGACGTTTATCTCTATACAATCGGCGTTGTCCAGATAGCGATCTATCAGATAATGATCTGTCCATGATCTCTGCCGTAGGGCTGTATCTTTTTTTCACCAGATGATTTAAAGTTTTCCGGCAATCTGTTACGCGAACCCCTTGGAGGACGGCATGTACGATTTTACAAGCAGAATTGACCGGTCCGGTGTTGGGTCGGATAAATGGGACGAGATGAAAAAAAGGAACCCGGCCGTGGGCGGGGACATTGTTCCCCTTTCCGTGGCGGACATGGAATTTAAAATGGCCCCGGAAATCGTCGGGGGCTTAAAAGAATGTCTGGATACCCTTGTCCTGGGCTATACGGGCCCCACGGAACGCTACTACGAGGCGGTGCGGCTCTGGATGAAAAACCGCCATTCCTGGGACATTGAGGACCAGTGGCTTGTCAATTCCAACGGGGTGGTGGCGGCGCTGTACAACTGTGTCAAGGCCTTTGCCGCCCCCGGCCAGGGGGTTATCGTCATGCCCCCGGTTTACTATCCCTTTTTCATGGCCATAGAGCGGAACAAACGCGCGCTTGTTGCCAACAGACTGCTCAAGAGGAACGGCCGCTACGAAATCGACTTTGACGATCTTGAGGCGAAGGCGTCGGATCCGAATAACAAACTCCTCCTCTTTTGCAGCCCCCATAACCCCGTCGGCCGGGTGTGGGAGCGGGAGGAGTTAAAAAAGCTGGGCGATATATGCCTGCGGCACGATGTGAAGATCGTGTCCGACGAGGTTCACTTTGACCTTGTCATGCCCGGATTCAGCCATACCGTTCTTGCCTCCCTGGGGGAGGAGTACGCGCGGAACACGATCACCTGTACCGCCCCCAGCAAGACTTTCAACCTGGCGGGTATGCGTTCTTCCAACATTATTATTCCCGACGGGGAACTGCGGCGGAAGTACCTGGAGGAGATCTGCCGCGGCATGAGCCGCCCCGCGCTGAATATCCTGGGTTACCGGGCCTGTGAGATCGCCTATACCCGCTGCGGAGCCTGGCTGGGCGAGCTTATCACGGTTATCGACAACAACAGAAAAACTGTTGAGGAGTTCATGGCCCGTAGAATCCCCGCTATCAGGGTATTCCCCCTGGAGGGGACCTACCTTCAATGGTGGGACTGCCGCGATCTGGGCATGGATTACCGCGAACTGGAACACTTTATGGTCAACAAGGCCCGGCTTTTTCTTGACGAGGGCTATGTCTTTGGCGAGGAGGGCCGCGGTTATGAGCGAATCAACCTGGCCTGCCCGGCCCCGGTACTTGAGGCGGCGCTGGAACGGCTTGAACGGGCCCTGGCAGCCATCCCCACCCCCGGCGGGGGCGGGAATAGCCCGGCCAGCCAAAAATCAACAAAAAATTAGAGTTGTTTAGAAACTTCAGTTTCTAAACAACTTCCATTAAAAAACGCAGTTTTGTAAGGCTGAAAGCCTGAAAAACTGCAAGACTGTGAGACAACCAACCGGGTTGTCGAACAAGTCTATTCGTAAAAAAGGTCAAAAATCCCTTGACCGCCCGCTTTCCCCATGCTATAGTAAGGCATGGAGTTGCCGTCAGGTTTTAACAGTGCGTTAATCCCCCCCCCCCCCCCCCCCCATCCCTTGTACGTAGTGTCCGTACAACAGCAAGAACGCGTGGGCCGGAAAAAAAGGGGTGAAACTCTATTAATATGATCAAACTGTCTGATATGCCAACGTTATTTTATGCGAAGATACGCATGCTGCATTCTTTTTATTATTGAAGGCAGCCTCTATTGGTTAGCCGGGTGTCTTGCCTTTATCGCGAAAAAAGCGGGTGAAACATCAAGGATTTTAACTACGTTATCGGAAAAAAATGATCTTATCCGTGCGTCACGACTTACTTTAGCGCGGTGAAACGCGCCTGCCTGAATCGGCGGGTATCGGGGGCCTGGGGGTAACGCGCGATGGCGATTTGGGCGTTGACAAGGCGGCTTTCGGGGCTGGGGTGGGTCTGGTTAAAACCGCCCTGTGTGCCGCTCTGGATCTTTTGCAGTTCCCGCAGCATATCCGGCAAACCCTGGGGGCTGTAGCCGGCGGCGGCAAGGAGGGACAGGGCGGTGATGTCGGCGTCGAATTCCTGGATTTGGGAAAAACCGCTGTTGATCGCGCCGATGATTTCCTGTGCCCCGGAAGACGTAAATTGACTGAACCAGTCCTCGACACCGCGGTTTGACTGTATGGCCCGCAGGCCGTGGTTTAACTGGATATGGGCGATCTCGTGGGCGATAACGGCGGCCAGGGCATCCTCAGAGTCGGCGGCGGCGATAAGGCCGCGGGTGATGAAGATATGGCCGCCGGGTGTGGCAAAGGCGTTTATTTCGTCCGTGTCCAAAATTGCCACATGGTAGCCGTTGTACAGCAGGGGACTGGGAGAATTGATAACAATGGTGGCGCATATCAGGTTGACGTAGGACGTAAGGCGCGGGTCGGCGTTCCATAGTTTATAACTTGAAAGAATGGCGGCCGCTATGTCCCTGCCGATGCCGTAGGTATCAAGAAAGCTGATTTCCTCAAGGGCCAGGGTGGTGGGACTGTCCGGCGGGTCGTAGGAAGCGGCGGCGGTTTGTTCAATGGCGGCGGTGCCGGCGAGTTCGGTCTGGTCGTAGCCCTGGAGCAATATGTCCCTGGCAAGGGATATGGTGATGTCGTATAACACGGAATCCTTTGACACGCCGGTTTCCAGGGCAAAGGCGATTTGGCGGTTCATTTCCGCTTTGGGGACGGTGTACAGGACATAGGCGGTATACTCATCGGCGTATACTCCTTTATTGTCCGGGTCGTAGCGGCGGCGGAGGCTCCACCAGTCGGCTTCGCGCCGGGCCCCGGAATAGCTGACGTTCACTACGGTGTTCAGTATGGTATCGATCTCTTGCTGGTACCGGCCGGAACTTTCCCCGCCGGCGCCGCTTTGGCCGGTGGCGCTGATGGCGGCATGGAAGCGGCCCTCGATGTTGCTGCGGAGCAGGGAGCCGATACGCTGTTGGGCGCTGGCCTGATCGGCCCAGGCAAGGACGAACTGCCGGTTCGCGCCCGTTTCCTCGCCGACGATGCAGTAACTGTCCTGGTACTGGGCCTGTAACGCGGAAACGCCTTTTTCCACATAGGTCTTGACCCAATCGGGGACGGGGATGCCCATGCCGGACCCCTTGTTCTCAACCTCGACGATAGTTCTTTTGCCGCGGCCGGTGGCGCAGGCGCTTATGAGCAGGACGGCGATAATGACAGCTTTTTTCACGGACGTTTGTACGTTTTCCGCTTTCATGGCTTGCTTATACCATCTTTTTTATTTCCCCGCAATGGCGGCGCGGACGCTTACGGGCCTCCTTTCCCCGGTTTACGGCTCTCCCTTCCTGAACCGGGCCACGTACATGGGTCCCCAGCCGTCTGAAGCGTCGGGAAGGATGATCCGGCCGTAGCGGGTGGGTTCCCCCTCGGTAAAACCGGGCCGGTCCAGGAACGCGGCGTCTTCCCGGCCGCCCTGGCCGTACTTTTCCAGAAGCCGCCCGGCCACCCCGTCGTTCTCCCGGGGGTCAAGGGCGCAGGTGGCGTAGACCAGGGAGCCGCCGGGTTTCAGGAGCAGAAAAGCGGCGGAGAGCAGGGCCCACTGCCGGCCCGCGAGGAAGCGGGGCCGGGCCTCCGTCCAGCGGGAGAGTTCCCGCCCGTTGCCCAGGACGTGCCGTTCGGCGGAACAGGGAGCGTCCAGGAGGATGCCCGCGAACCGGCCCCATTCGTCCCGCCTGCTCCCCAGGGCCGCGGCGTCAAACCCGGAGACCCGCACCCGCTCCCGTTGTTCCATCGTCAGGTGTTCTTCCAGCACCGCCAGGAGCCGTCCGCGCCGCCCGGTGGAGAGTTCGTTGGCTAAAAGCCGCTCGTCCCCCCGCAGGCGGCCGGCGATAACCAGAGTCTTGCCCCCCGGCGCGGCGCAGGCGTCGAGCAGCTCCCCCCCGGCGCCGGACGGAACGCCGTTTTCCGCGCGCGGCAGCCTGAGCGACCGGGCCGCCAGCACGGAGGCGTAATCAAGCGTATAGGCTTTGGCGAGTCCCTCGTCGTAGGCCACGCTTCGAACGGGGGCCAGAAGGCTTTCCCGAAGGGCCCCCCAGCGGCCGCCGTAAATGTCCTGGTAGTGGGTCTCAAAAGCGGGGTTCCGGATCATTGCTCATCCTGCCATAAAACAGGGGACTTGCGGAATTCCACATTGACAATTTGAAATTTATCCCGCAAATTTAAATGACATGACTCAATCGCTGGAAGATTATCTTGAAATGGTCAGTTTTTTATCGGACGAGGGGGAAGTCCGCGTAACCGATATTGCCGCCCGCCTTGGGGTCAGTAAACCGTCGGTACTTACCGCCCTTAAAACCCTGGAATCGCGGGGTCTCCTGGATCATGAACGTTACCGCACGGTAAGCCTTACCCAGAAGGGGGTTACCCAGGCCCAGGATATTCGGGAACGCCACAGTCTTTTGACCAGCTTTCTTATTGACGTGGTGGGGGTGGGCCCGGAAACCGCGGAAAAGGACGCCTGCAAAATGGAACACCTGCTTTCGGAAGAGACGCTGAAAAAAATAAGGGCCCTGGTAAAGACGAAAAAGAAAATCGTCTAACGGAACCGTTCTTTCATCATCGAAAAGAAATCCTCCGCGCTGGTTACCGCCGTGTCTTCCCCGTCGTATTGCTGGACCAGTTGCTTCGGAATCTCGTCCAGAAAGGGGGAGGGGAAGCTGTCGCGGAGTTCCTGGCGGTCCCGGCGTTTTTGGCAGCTTGAGATGTAGAGTTTGTCCCTGGCCCTGGTAATTGCCACGTAGAAAAGCCGGCGCTCCTCCTCCAGGGCCGCGCCGTTTGGTTCCGGGGCGTCCTGGGCCCCGGCTTCCGTCTGTCCGTCCTCAAGGCTCCTCTTGTGGGGGATGATCCCCTGTTCCGCGCCGGCGATAAACACCACGGGGAACTCAAGGCCCTTGGCGGCGTGGATGGTCATCAGGTTTACCTTGCCCAGCGTGAACTGATCCCCGCCATCCTCCCCGTCGGCCCGGTTGATAAGGCTGACGCGGTTGAGCCAGGGGTAGAGGCTGGGGTCAAGATTATCCTCGTCCCGCTCCCATAGTTCGATGCTTTTGATAAGGTACTCAATGTTGCCGAATTTCCAGCGGGCGACTTTTTCATTTTTGCTGTGTTCGGCAACCAGGTGGCTCCAGTAATCGACGCTGTCCACCAGGGCCCGCGCCAGATGGGAGAAGCCCTTCTTGCCCAGAATGGATTCGCGGTACGCTTCAATAAGGGTAACGAACTCATCAATATCGCCGGAGGCCGAATGGGCGGCGTGGTTTTCCTCGTCCTGGAACAGGCGTCCCTGTTCGGGCCGGGCCGTGCCCCTTATGCCCGCCTGATGACGGAAACGGAGCAGGGTGTCCCAGAGGCTGGAATGGTTTTTCTTTGCCAGCTCCGACAGCGCCGCTACGCTTGCCTTGCCGATGCCCCGGCGGGGGGTGTTAATGATCCGCAGTAAATTTACATCGTCGTTGGGGTTTCCCACGACCCGCAGATAGGAGATGATGTCCCGGATCTCCTCCCGTTCAAAGAAACTCTGGCCCCCGGAGACCCGGTAGGGGATGTTTTCCGCCAGAAACGCTTCCTCGATGGCCTGGAACTGGGAATTGGTCCGCAGCAGGACGCCGAAATCGTCGTAGCGCAGTTTGTCTTCGTACCGCAGTTTTTTTATCTGCCCCGCGATAAAGTCCGCCTCCTCCTGTTCGGTTTCCGGCGCGCACAGTTCAATGGGTTTACCTCCGCCGTTTCCCGACCAGAGCCTTTTGTCCTTGCGGCCGTTGTTGTTGGAGATAACCCCGTTGGCCGCTTCCAGAATCGTGCTGGTGGAACGGTAGTTTTGTTCCAGTTTTATCTCGATAACTCCGGGGAAATCCTCCTCAAAGCGGGTCAGGTTTTGGTAGTTCGCCCCCCGCCAGGAGTAAATTGATTGATCGTCGTCCCCCACGACGCAGATATTTGGAGAGGCGGGCGGTCCTTTTTCCGCGTCCGCCGGCCTGTTCCCCCAGGCGAGCAGCAGGAGGAGCCGGTACTGGATAAGGCTTGTGTCCTGGAACTCGTCCACCATGATGTAGCGGTAACGCTCGTGGTACGCGGCGAGAATGGCGGGGTGTTCCTCAAAGAGTTTGATGGGAAGGCAGAGGAGATCGTCAAAGTCCAGCGCGTTGTAGATCATCAGACTCTGCCGGTACTCGTCGTATACCGGTTTCCACACCGGGTCGGCGCCGCTGTCCCCCCAGCGCAGCCGGCCTATCTTGATGGCGGAAAAAAGCTGCCCCAGTTTGTAGAGGTCCACCCCCTCCGGGCTTAAGCGGCATTCCCGCAGGCACTCCCTGATCAGCCGGTTCCGGTCGGTCTCGTCGTAGATCGAAAAATTCTTCCGGTAGCCCAGAACTTCTATTTCCTCGCGCAGCAGTTTTACCCCAAAGGCGTGGAAGGTGCTGACCGTTAAGTCCCGCAGTTTTTTTCCGGTCAGTTCCTTGACCCGGCTTTCCATTTCCCGTGCCGCCTTGTTTGTAAAGGTAAGGGCCAGGATCGCGTGCTGGCCTATGCCCTTTTCCAGCATCCGGGCGATACGGAACGTGATGACCCTGGTCTTTCCCGAACCCGCCCCGGCGATGATCAGTACCGGGCCTTCCATCGTGGTAACGGCCCGCAGTTGGGGGCCGTTGAGTTCTTCCTCGTAGTTTAACTTTGGCATGAGAGGATCTTCGCTATGGCCTTCCCCGCCTTGGCACGGTGGCTGAGTCTGTTTTTTTCATCGTCCCCAAGTTCCGCCACGGTACGGCCCAGTGCGGGAAGGTAGAGAATGGGGTCGTAGCCAAAGCCGCCTTCCCCCCTGCTGCCGGCGATCTCCCCCTCCAGGGTTTCCTGAACGCAGACAAAGCGGTTTTCATCGAAGAGCAGAACCATTGCGCAGACAAAACGGGCCGCCCGCTCGGTCCTGTCCCCCAGTTCTTCCAGCAGCAGGCGGTTGCGTTCCGCCGATTCGAGGGTTGTGCCGCCGGGCAGGACGCCGGCGCGGCCGCGATAACGGGCCGAGTAGATACCCGGTCTTCCCCCCAGGGCATCCACGCAGAGCCCGGAGTCGTCGGCCAGGACCGGATCGAAGATCCCCCGTTCCGTCAGCGCGCGGCGCAGGGCGCCGGCCTTAAGGAGCGCGTTCTCCAGAAAACTTGTCCCCGTCTCCGGGGGATCAAAATCGCCGATTCCCCCGTCAGCGGGACCTTTAAGCATGACGCCGGTCAATATGCGGGATAATTCCAGCCGTTTGTGGGTGTTTCCGCTGGCAAACCAGACACGGACCGCCCCTTGTTCCTGTTCCACGTTCCCTCCCGCGGCCATCATAGCAGAACGGGGCAACGCTGGCTACTTTCGCGTAAGGGCCTGCTATGCGAATGCTGACTGCGTACTAGTCCCATAACCAGCTCTGATGGTAAAGTCGACAGGGAAGGCACGCTCACCGCCATGCTTCAGAAGATGGGCATCCGCCTGGCCGGTATTTTTGGCCGCGGCCATGTGAGGGGATAACGATCTCAGGCTAAAAAAACAGCTCCCGGCGGGGGGCTGTTTTTTCATGTCTCGCTTTCCATCACCTTTCCGCTATTGGAACCGCACGCACCATGCGGATGATAAAGAACGCGGCCGCGCGGGTATCCACGCAGCCGGCCGGAAGGTTGAAGCTCTCCACCATCAATCCGGCGCGTCTTTCGTCTTTTCCCGCCACAACCGGTCGTAGTAGTCCGAGCGCCGCTGTAAGGCGTCATTGACATGCTCAACCCCCAGGGTTTCGAGCAGGGTAGGCTCACCCTTGTTCATCGAGCGGCCAAGCGCCAGCCCCTTCGCGTCGTAGACTCCCCCGATTGAATCTACCAGCGCGGGAAATATATCAAAATGCGAGAAAATTCTATTTTTGGCGTGTTCCGCGCTCAACAGGGAATTGATAAATATGTTGACCGGAAACCGCTTGTACTTGTTGGCGACATCACTCCCGTCATAGGATATGTCGTATGTGGATGATAATGAGTGTATTCCGAAATCATCCGGAAAAATCGAGGAATCCTGGTACAGATGGTCCCCCAGTACGACCACGGTTGTGTTTTCGTAGAATTCCTGTTCCTTAAGCCATTCCAGGAAACCGTTTAACTGCCTGCTCATGTCAAACAGGACGTTTGGATATTGGGAAGCAAATATTATCGGGGCTTCATCGTCAAGATACCCGCCTGACGGATGGGTGTCTGCGGTTAACATGGTAACAAAAAACGGATCGTTCTGCCCGGCGATCTCAGCGATCTTTTCCTTTGCCAGCGCGTAAAGTTTTCTGTCTTCAATCCCCCACCAAACCCTGTAATCTTCCGGAATATAGCTGTTGTCGCGAAAATAGTTATAATCGTAAATGACCGTGTCCTTATGTGTTTTGAAATATTTGTCGCGCCCTCCGAATTCTATTTCAGAGCCAAGAATAAAATAGTTTTTATACCCGGCCCCGGACAGAATATCCCCAAGGCCGGAGGCTCCCGGCAGGAAACTGGTTTCAAGTGTTCCGTAATCGTCCCACCCGCTTCGGTCCAAATAACTAATCGCCAGGGGAACGCCTGAATACTGTGCCGCGATTCCCGCGCAGGTCCATTCGGTGCCGTACAATTCGTGGGCGCCGCCCGGGCCGTCCCCCGCGCTGAAGTTGATGGCGTTGCCTATTAAATATTCCAGTTCCGGTATCACCCGTTCGGAAAAGGCCCCGCCGTTGTCCCGTGGCAAAAAGCCGGTTTCAAGGGATTCGATAAATATTACTATCAAATTTCGCCTTTGGGCGGGGAAAGCTATTTCAACGCCATTCGGGTCGATGTAGTTTTCCTCGTAAAAACTTGACGGCTCTTTTCGCAATGAACGTACATACGATGGCATGCCCGTGTTCACGATGAAAAGACATATTCCACATGCCAGGAACAGCATTGCCGCCGCTTGCCGGTAAGCGGCGCTTTTGGTGATATGATAGTATTTGTTTCTGAATTTTACCTCAAACGACAATGCCGATAAGGGCAGTATAATCAGTACCGTTGAATCGATGATGGTTTTTGTGATTACCCTCAGGGTCATGTTGTGATTCGCGCCGGTGGTTGGAAGTGTCATGTGAAAAAACAGCAGTTCTATTGACCCCAGGCCGTACATCCTCCGGAATACGGAGGATACGCCGATTAGAATCGCCGATACAACAATCGGCACAAGGATGGATACCGGCACGGACGTTTTGCGAATTCTTACGAAGCCCGTCCCGTATCGTAATATGCCGATGATGAACAGATTGGCAGCCAGGGCGGCAAGCGGGAAAATTATATTTATGCTTTCACACAAGAGCAGAAACGCGTCGGAAATGTCCCGCCGTTTGTACAGCGCGAACACCAACAGAAAGAATGAATTTGCCGCGAGCGCCGGGAAAAAAATACGCCGTATAACCCGTCCAAAAGTCCGCCCGTCCGGTTCATCGGAAACGATGTTTGAGGTGATGAGGGGTACCGCCGGAAGGCCGAATGTGATTACGGCGTTCATAATGTCTGATACTATGAATTCGCCTGTCACGGGAAACCATCCATAATTTGAACATTTTGCCGTCAGGTGGAAATTTGTTCAAGGCATCCGTGTTCGTGGTACGCCAATGTGGGTATTTTTGACCCAGTTCGGTACCGCTTCCCGGCATATCAGCCTTGTCCACCGGCAGGCTTGTCCGTATACTGAAAAGAGATGGGCGGTTCTTTTTTTTCCAACATGCTGGATCCCCTTGTCAATCCCGCAGAGGCGCTTGATATTTCAAATTCCGGCCGAAAGATCCTTATCATCAGCGATTTTCACATGGGCTTTGGCAGGCGGGACGACCTGGCCCCCAACCGGGAACTGATCCTCGCGCTGTTGGAGCGGTACTACCTGGCGCGGGGCTGGTACCTGGTACTGAACGGCGATATCGAGGAACTGCAGCGTTACCGCCTGGCCCATATCAGGGAAAACTGGGTCCCCCTCTACGCGATCTTTGACCGTTTCGCCTCGGAAAACCGGCTCTACAAGATCGTGGGGAACCACGACGAGGCCCTGGTCTTTGAGGAAAGCTACCCCTATCCCCTGTACCAGGCGCTGCGGATTGAAACCGGTTTCCTGCCCATCTACGTGTACCACGGCCACCAGGCTTCCCGAATCTACACCGACTACAACCACGTGGTGGGGGCAAGCCTGCGCTACGTTCTTAAACCCTTTGGGATTAGGAATATTTCAAGCGCCCGCAGTCCCTACCGGCGTTTTTCCGTGGAGAAGAAGGCCTACGAGTTTTCCCTCGCGAACAAGTGTATCTCGATCATCGGCCATACCCACCGGGCCCTGTTTGCCTCCCTGGGGCGCTTTGACTACATCAAGTTTGAAATTGAGCGGCTCTGCCGGGACTACCCCGTGTCCACGGGACCGGAGCGGGAGCGTATTACCCGGGAGGTTAGGGTTCTTAGGCAGGAACTGGGGAAGCTGGGCCGCGCCGAGCGGCGGCATGTGCTGCGCCAAAGCCTCTACGGGGACGAACTGCCCGTGCCCTGCCTTTTTAATTCCGGTTCCGCCATCGGCCGCAAGGGGATCAACGCCATCGAACTGGATTCCCAGGTCATTGCCCTGGTGTACTGGTTTAAGAGGGGGGAAGAAAAGCATTTTATCAGCCGGGGTTCCTACGAGGTGGAGGATCTGCGGGGAACGCCCTGCCGCCGGGGGGTCCTGAACCGGGATCGGCTGGACTACGTCAAATCCCGGATAGAACTGCTGGGAACCCAAAACCCCTGAACGCTCCGGCGCTAAATTGTCATAGTCTCCGGACGATACTATACTAGGAGCCTGTGGGACGGGGTTTCCGGACACGAGGCGCGAGTATTGGATTTGGGACGCGGCCCCGCGGCCGCGGGGGGTAACGTATGGGAAAAGTTATTGTTCTTTTGCTGCTTATCCTGGCCCTGGCGGGGGGCGGGATTGTCTGGTTTGATTATCTTAACCTTATCGATGTGAAAACCGTGCTGGCCCCGGTGTACCGTTTTATCGGACGGGAGGGCCGGACTCAGGAGAAAACGGAAGCCGATGAGCTACTCTCCCTGGACGCCGAGCGGCTGGCGGTACGGCTGGAAGCCCTGGAACTCAAGGAGCGGGAACTGGACAACCGGGAGCGGGAGATTCAACTGGACTATGCCGAGATCGAGCAGATGGCCCAGGAACTTGAGGCCCGGCAAAAGGCGCTGGATGACCGGGAGAATTCCTTCAACGCCTCAATCCGGGAGGCCGAGACCAAGGACAGGATCGTCGAACAGAACGCCCGGTACCTGACCGGCATGCAGCCCGATCAGGCGGTGCTGATCCTTCTGGCTATGGATGACCAGGACGCCATCGACGTGATCCGGAAGACTGAGGAGATAGCCCAGGCGGAGGGGAGTGCTTCCATTGTGTCCTACTGGTTTTTCAAGATGCCCCCGGACCGGGCGGCGGAACTCCAGCGGAAAATGGCCGGGCGGCCCGCCGCGCTGAACTGACCGGCCGCTAAGCGGGTAAGGCCGGCGGCCCGCCGCGTTTGCGAATTTCTTCAATGCCCCAATTCGAAAAGCCGAAACTAGAAGTATGATTACCGTATCCCCCCCTTATGGGGGTTTTCCCGGCGGCGGGGAGGCCGGAGGCGGTGTGGCGCATCCCCTGTTCGACCTTTCCGCCGCCCCCTGGGGCGCGGCGGGGGTGGAAGACAATTCCCGCGAATTTGAGAAGATATTGGCCGACACCTTTTCCGGTCTGATGGCGGAGGAGTTACGGGAAGCGGAGGAAGGCCCCGCCGTTTTCCCCGTGCGCGATTCGTCAACCGGGTCGTCCGCCGGGTCTTCCGCCGGGCATGAGGAGACGGAAGAGGCCCCGGAGTCCCTGGCCGGGGAGGGGAGCGCGCCGGTTAGCACGGGCGACTTTGTCGAGCCCGTACCGGCCGTGGCCGGCGCGGCCATGGCCGGTACGGCCACGGCCGCGCTTGTTATGGCGCGCGTGGTTAGCGCGGATGGGGGGCCGGACGGCGCTGTCGATGCGGAGACCGGCGTGAAGGCGGACGCGGGGGATGCCGTTCCGGTTGAGGAACGCGGCCACCTGGTTGACTACCAGGTTTTGGCGCTTGCCGGGGCCGCGGCCCAGGTTCCCGGCGCACCGGAAGCGGGGTCTGGGGACGATGAAGGCGCCGCGGTTGAAACCGGTTTCGCCTGGGTGTCCCGGGAAAACCGTGGGGCCGGGGAGGCCGCCGGAGAACACGGCGGGGAGAGGGCCGTGAAGGCTGCCGGAGAGGCGGCGGGGGGCCGCGCGGGGGAGCAGCCCCGTGGGTCTGGGGAGGCGATCCCGGAACAGGAGGCCCCGCCTGTGGTGGAAGGTCCGCCGGTGGAGGACGCGGCCGGGGAAGGTCCGCCGATTGCGGCGGATGTTTTGGCCGGGAC
Source organism: Treponema sp. (assembly GCA_031258225.1). Taxonomy (GTDB): domain Bacteria; phylum Spirochaetota; class Spirochaetia; order Treponematales; family Breznakiellaceae; genus JAISFT01. The sequence goes on from JAIRND010000221.1 coordinate 15,155, forward strand.
CGGGGGGACGGAGTTCCACGCCGCGGAATTCCGGGTTTCGGAGTTCCGGCGGGCGGTTCCGGGGAATCCCGCGCCGGACGGTTCCGGGGACGCTGAGCGGAGCGTGGTCCGCGCCGGGGAAGGTCCCGCCGTGGCGGCGGCGGAGGAAAAAACGGAACAGTCCGGGGAAACCCGGCGGGGCGGGCGAAAAAGGGCCGTCGTAGAACTGCGGGACTACCGGGGGCAGTCCCCGGAGGGCGGGGCCGTGAGCGGCGGGCCTTCCGAAGGCGGGGAGAGGGGTTCTTCCGGCACTTCCCCGGCCGGCGCGTTGGACACGGAATTCCGCGTGGAACTTTCCCGGACCGCGCCTGTTACGGGCCCGGAGAGGGGAGGGCGGAACGGCGGGGGCTTTGAGGAGATCCTGGCCCGTGAACTGCGCCACACGGTAAATAACGAGATTGTCCGTCATGCCCAGGTGATCTTACGGGAGGGGGGAGAGGGGCTTATCCGGCTCTCCCTGAAGCCTGAGTCCCTGGGGAATGTAAAGATACGTCTGGAATTAACCGAAAACAAGATCGCGGGCCGCGTTATCGTGGAGAGCGGCGAAGCCCTGCGGGCGTTTGAGCGGGAACTCGCCTCCCTTGAGCAGGCGTTCAGGGACTCCGGTTACCAGAGCGCGGAACTTAGCGCGTTCCTGGCCCAGGACGGTTCGGGCGCTGACCGGGAAAAAGGCGAACCCTTTCCCCGGTTTGCCGCGGACAGGGCGGCTTCCCGCTATGACGATTCGTTGGAAAAGACAAACTCGTCCGTTTCAGAGGATTTTGGGGCGGGATTTTGGCCAGGGAATGGGCCTATCGCAATCAACATGCTGGTATAAGGAGCGGATAAATGGCGATTCAATCTGTTTTGAACGCGGGTGAGAAGGCCAGTCTTGAGCAGTTGGTCCATGATCACAACAGTAAACTAAACCAGGGGAGAATTCCCCAGCAGAGTCTGGGACGGGACGATTTTCTCAAGCTGCTTATCACGCAGCTTTCCTACCAGGACCCTACTTCCCCGATGGAAGACAAGGAATTCATCGCCCAGATGGCCCAATTTTCCACGCTGGAGCAGATGACCAGCATGGCGGGGGACTTTGCCCGGCTTACGGAGATGCTGACCAACACGGAAGCCTCTTCCGCCCTGGGCCGTTCGGTGGAGTTGAATGTCGCCCTGCCGGGGGATGAAGAGGAACGGGTTGTTCAGGGAACGGTCCGGGCGGTTACCAGGGGGGCCAATCCCCAGGTTCTCGTCAACGGAACCTACTACGACTGGACCCAGGTGTCCCGCGTTTTTGAGGAGTAAGCGTTATGATGCGGTCGTTGTTTTCCGGCGTGTCCGGACTCCAGAATCACCAAACCAGAATGGACGTTATTGGTAATAACATTGCCAACATCAATACTACCGGTTTTAAGCGGAACCGCGTGAATTTTCAGGACATCCTGTACCAGCAGCTCCAGGGCGCCGCCCACCCCACCGAGGACCTGGGGGGCGTAAACCCCAAGGAAGTGGGGCTTGGCATGTCCATCGCCTCGATAGACACGATCCACATCCAGGGGAGCCTCCAGACAACGGGGGTTGGGACGGACCTGGCCATTTCCGGCACCGGCTTCTTTGTGCTGCAGGACGGGGACAAGACCATGTTTACGCGGGCCGGCGTCTTTGGCGTTGACGAGACGGGCCTTATGGTGAACCCCGCCAACGGCATGAGGGTTCAGGGCTGGATGGCCCGGGAAGCCGGGGGGGAAACCTATATCGATGTGTCCCGGCAGGTGGAGGATCTTATCATCCCCGTGGGGGGGAAGGACCCCGCCAGGGCCACCACCTCGGTGAATTTCGCCTGTAACCTGGACAAACGGCTCCCCGAACTGCCGGAGAATCCCACGGAGGCGCAGATCAACCGCAGCACCTGGACAACGACGATCAAGGTCTACGATTCCTTTGGCCAGGACCACAACCTGCAGGTGCAGTTTACCAGGGTTCCCGGGGAAAACAACTCCTGGAACGCCGCGGTCGTTGTGGATCCCGAAGGCGCGGACCCCACCAACACGGCGGTGGGTCTGGGGGAAGCGGCGCCGGTTCCGGGGGACCCCGCCGTGTTTACCGTGAATTTTTCCAACGAAGGAACCCTGCTCTCCGCGGAAGACGGGGCGGGGAACGTCTCCGGCGGGGAGGGCCAGGTACTGATGAACGTGGCCTTTGACGTGCTTGAGGCCACGCCGGGTGAGGACGGGGTACCGGTACGGCAGCAGTTCGTCCTTGACCTGGGGACCGTGGGGGGGCTGAGCAACTCCATTACCCAGTATTCGGAGGCCGGTTCCAGCAAGGCGGTGGTTCAGGACGGCTATACGATGGGCTACCTGGACACTTTTAAGATAGACCGTAGCGGGCTTATTACCGGGGTCTACTCCAACGGGAATACCAGGGCACTGGGCCAGGTGGCCCTGGCGAGTTTCCCCAACCAGGGGGGCCTTGAGAAGGCGGGGGACAACAACTTTGTGGTGTCCAACAACTCCGGGGCCGCCAATATCGGGCCGTCGGGGGTCGCCGGCAAGGGGGAGATCGTCTCCGGCGCCCTGGAAATGTCCAACGTGGACATGGCGGAACAGTTTACCGACATGATCATTACCCAGCGCGGTTTTCAGGCGAATTCCCGGACCATCCAGACCGCGGATCAACTGCTCCAGGAACTGTTGACCCTGAAACGGTAAGGCGTAATGGGCACGGTAGTAATGTATGCACGGTAGTAACGTATGCACGGTAGTAACGTATGATTAGGGTAACCAGACTGGACGGTATGGAGTATTTTCTTAACCCCCATCAGATTGAGTCTATCGAGATCCATCCGGATACCACGCTGGTCATGCTGACGGGGAAAAAACTGATCGTCCGGGAGTCCGTTCAGGAACTGATCGGGCGAATTGAAGCGTACCGCCGCCGGATCTTTCCCAGCATGGGTGAGGAGTAGGGCTTTATGGATCTATCAAGTCTTATCGGTATCTTTGGCGCCTTCGGCATGGTGGTGTTCTCCGTCCTGGTCGGCGGGGGCCAGCTTGGCGCCATTCTGGACCTGCCGTCCTTCCTCATGGTGGTTCTGGGTTCCTACTTTGCCCTGCTGTTAAGTTCCTCCCTTTCCTCCGGCCTGGGTATATTCAGCCTTTTGGGCAGGACCTTCCAGGTTCCGGTTTTTAACGAGCAGGGGATCATCACCAAACTTATGGCCTTCTCCGACAAGGCCCGCCGGGAGGGGCTTCTGGCCCTGGAAGACGAACTTGAGGACCTTGATGATGAATTTATGAAGAAGGGGCTGCGGCTTGTGGTGGACGGTACGGACGCGGCCATTATCCGGGACCTGCTGGAACTGGAATTGAGCCAGATGCAGAGCCGGCACGCGGACAAGATCGCCCTGGTCAACCAGTGGGGGGCCCTGGCGCCCGGTCTTGGGATGCTGGGCACGGTTATCGGGCTTATCGGGATGCTCCAGAAACTGGACGACAAGGCCAGTATCGGCCCCAACATGGCCCTGGCCCTGGTAACAACCCTGTACGGTTCGATGGTGGCAAACCTGTTGATGATTCCCTTTGTGGCCAAACTCAAGATGCACGACGCCAAGGAAAGCCTGGCGCGGGAGATGGTGATTGAGGGGGTTCTCTCCATTCAGGCCGGGGACAATACCCGGATTTTGGCGATGAAACTGTTGGCGTACCTTAACCCCACGGATCGTAAGGCCGTGGAGGCCGAGGTCATGAAGGACTAGGGATATTCCGTGGCACGAAAAAAAAAGGAAAGCGGCGGGGGTCCAAGCGGGCAGGAATGGCTTACCACGTATTCGGACATGGTTACGCTGATGCTCTGCTTCTTTGTCATCATGTTTAACCCCGACGAGGGTACGTCCGCCCAGATGCAGCAGATATCAGCCTCGATGGCGACAAGGGGCCTGGGTTCCCTGGCCGGGGGCACGACCCTGAGTTCGGGCAGGAACGCGGACCTTGGGAACACGGTCATGTCCCTGCCCTCCATGGAAAAGGGCCGTTCCCTGGGCACCGCCCTGCGCAAGGCGGTAAGCCTGTTTGATCCGGAGATCCGGTCCAACAAGGTCAAGGTAACGCACGACGAGCGGGGCCTTGTGATCACGCTGGCCTCCGACGCCTTTTTTGCCCCCGCCAGCGCCCGGATCAACATCGAGGAGAGCAGGGATATTCTCTTGCGGCTGGGGGCCATGCTGAGCGACAAGGATCTGCTGGATCACAAAATCAGGATCGAGGGGCATACCGACAGCGAAGCCACGGATCCCAGCGGGCCCTGGGAGGACAACTGGGATCTTTCCACGGCCCGTTCTATAAGTGTTCTGCACTACCTTACCGATATGAATATTGACGAGAAACGGTTCCAGGTGGCGGGGTTCGCGGATACCGTGCCCATAGCCAGAAACGATACGGCGGAAGGCAGGGCCTATAACCGGCGGGTGGATATCATTATTCTCGACGATGGTCATTTGTAGGAGTTTGTGGGATGAGCGACGCGGGCGATAATCTTGATCTTGAGGAAGAGGGCGGCGGAGAAGGGGCGGCCGCGCCAAAGAAGGCGTCCGGTATAGGGGGCCTGCTTCCGAATCTGCTCAAATTTATAGCCATTGGCCTGGGGGCCCTGATCTTTATCATCACGGTGGCGGTTATTACGTTTACGGTCATGAACAAGGGGGGCGGCAAGGCCCAGACCGCCGTGGCGGATCCCACGTCGCCCTACGTGGGCAAGCGCCAGGAGTACGCGAATTACACGTTGATCGGGCAGATTACGACCCGTACCAAGGATCGCGTCGTTACCAACGTAACGGTAGAGGTGATCCTCCAGTACGATCTGAACAACAACGCCGCGGCCACGGAACTTACCGCCCGGCAGTACGATCTGCGGGATTTTGTACGCCAGTACTTCAGCGGCAAGTACGCCGCGGACCTGAGCGCGGACAACGAGCTGCGCCTTAAAAACGAGATCCGGGAGATTCTAAATACCCGGTTTTTGGACACCGCGAAGGTCCGCAACGTTCTGTTCCTCAAGCTGGATGTGATGGAGATGCCCTAGCAGCTCATTTATGCTAAAAATGGTGAAAGCCGGGCCGCGTGGTACGCGGCGGCTTGTATTTGAACCGGAAAAAGGCTATTCTGACGTTGTATGACCGAAGTTCTGTCCCAGGACGAAATAGATCAGCTTCTCACCGCGATTAACGCCGGGGATACGGAGCCGGGGGACTTTACCCCCGCCGCGGATACCCGCAAGATCAAGATCTACGACTTTAAGCGGCCCGACAAATTTCCAAAAGAGCAGATACGCACCGTACAGATCATGCACGAAACCTTTGCCCGCCTTACCACCACGAGCCTTTCTGCCCTGTTGCGGAGCATGATCCACGTCCACGTCGCCTCCGTCGATCAGCTTACCTACGAGGAATTTATCCGCTCCATCCCCACCCCTACCACCCTGGCGATCATCAACATGGATCCCCTTAAGGGGAACGCCATCCTGGAAGTTGACCCGGCCATTACGTTTTCCATCATCGACCGTCTTTTCGGCGGCGTGGGGGAGGGGACCAAGTCCCAGCATGAGCTGACCGATATTGAGCAGTCCGTTATGGAGGGGATCATCGTCCGTATTCTGGGAAACATGAGGGAGGCGTGGACCACAGTCATAGACCTGCGGCCCCGGCTGGGCCAGATCGACACGAACCCCCAGTTTGCCCAGATCGTTCCCCCCACGGAGATGGTGCTGCTGGTAACGCTGGAAACCAAGGTGGGGGACGTGGAGGGGATGATGAATTTCTGCATCCCCTACCTGACGATTGAACCCATCATCGGAAAACTCTCCGCCCAGTTCTGGTACTCATCGGTCCGGCGCGGGGCCACGACGGAAAACCTCAACGTACTCAAGGAAAAACTCGCGACGGTCGATGTAGATGTGGTGGCGGAGATTGGCAAAATAGACGTGTCCGTGCGCGACGTGCTTGCCCTCCAGGTGGGGGACGTGATCCGGCTCTACAATACCCGGACCGGGGACCCCTATTCGGTGAACATAGGCCGCAAGAAAAAGTTTCTCTGCCGCCCCGGTGTTATCGGCAGGAAGATGGCGGTCCAGATTACCAAAAAACTTGCCGACTTTGACCATGATGAATTTGAGGAATTGACAGAAGGGGAGGATTCATTATGAGCGATGGCGCTCTTTCCCAGGCCGAAATTGACGCACTGCTGGCGGGGGTGGATTCTTCCGATTCCGCGGCCGCACCGGCCGCCGGGGGGGGATCCGACGCGGAACGCAGGACCATACAGGATTTCCTTTCCTCCACCGTGGATGCCCAGTCTTCCAACCTTTCGATGATGACCAACTCCAAGGTTACGATCTCCGGCCCCCAGGGGACCTTTATAAACCGCGACGCCTTTTTGGGCCAACTGCCCGACATGGTAACGGTGATAAAGGCGGATTACAGCTCCGGTTTCCCCGGCGAACACCTGTACCTTATGCCGGAGGCCACGGCCCGGAGTTTTGCCGGCCTTATGAACAAAGAGGACAACATTGAACTGGACGATATGGCCATGTCGGTTATCGGCGAGGCCGTGGGGACCATCGTGGGTTCCCAGATCACCGCGCTTACCACGAAAACCGGCAACAAGTCCATCGCCAACACGCCCCCGGAGGCGGCCAACGTGCCCAAGGCTGTCGCCGCCCTTCCGGGGGGGAACTTTTTCGCCGCCGCCTACCAGATGGACCTGGGGAGTGAACAGCCCCACCAGTTTTGGGAGATATTCGGCCCCGGTGTGGCCGCGGATATCGCCAAATCCCTGGCGGCTCCGGCTTCCGCGGCCATGCCCGCCATGGGCCGGGCGGAGAACATGGGCGCCATGGGAATGGGCGCGATGAGCATGATGGGCGGCGGCGCGATTGGCCAGACCGCCAACGTACAACCGGTCCAGTTCCCCAATTTGATACCCCACGCCACGCCCCAGGAAGCGGGCAATATCAGCCTCATCATGGATGTCTACATGGAGATGACCGTGGAACTGGGGCGTACCCGCAAACTTATCAAGGATATCCTGGGAATGGGGGAGGGGACTATCATCGAACTGGATAAACTTGCCGGTGAGCCTGTGGATATTCTGGTAAACCACAAACTTATCGCCAAAGGCGAAGTGGTCGTTATCGATGAAAATTTCGGCGTCCGCGTTACGGAAATCGTCTCCCCCCAGGAACGGATGATGGAGATGGGCTGACGGGCACTATTCAACCTGTGGGTAGTTCACGTTGATACATGCCTTGTCCTAATCTTCTCCACCTCCCGAGCCGGCAGGGGCGGGGATAGCCCGGGGAAAAACGCTTGTAGAATCCGCCTTCGCTATTTTCAATACGCTGCGGCGGGGAATTCCAAATGTGTCTCCCCGGGCTATCCCCGCCCCTGTAGCGGTTCACGATAGGGGGTTAAGGTTAGACAAGTATCAAACCTGTTGTCCCAGGTTGAATAG
>JAIRND010000031.1 GCA_031258225.1 Treponema sp.
GAGGCGGCGAGGAAGTACGCCCAGGAGAAGGGGCTCTACGTGCTGGAGCAGTCGGGGGACATGGTAGAGGTGGCGGAGGCGCCGGAGGGGTTTAAGGCCCGGGAGTGGTAAGAGATCAGACCCGCTGAATTATTCCCCCCTTCTTAGTTTAGTGTTTGGGGAGTTCGATATCCGGAAGCACGGGCCGGGATTCGGCGGCGGCCTTGTTCTCCGCCTTGATGGCGTCAAAAACTTCCAGCCGGAACACCTTGACAGAGCGGGGGGCCTCCACCCCCAGGCGCACCTGATCGCCGCGTACCTCGATAACGGAGATGGAAATATCGTCCCCGATCATAATTTTTTCGTTGATCTTTCTGGATAGTATCAGCATGGGCTACCTCGCCGTCTGGGCGGCGATTTCCGCCACAATGTCGTGTTTTGTCTTCCAGCGGGCATCGTTCAGAATGGCCTGTTTTCCCTCACGGGTGTCCCGGTTTATCGCCAGCGGTCCCTGGAGGTTGGTCGTCATGGGGCTGCCGTCCGCGGGGATCGTAACAATCGTGAAGATAAGGGCCTTTTCCGGCGTGTCGATGCCGATATCCGCCAGTTCCTCGTTACTGATATTCGCCTCGTAGTCGGGCCGGACCAGAAAAGGATTTATCAAAACAAAGGCCACCCGTTCGTTTTCCACCGATTGGAGCCAGTAGAAGGGCTGCCGCTCCGCGTCCAACAGCACGTACTCTTTAATATCCTCAAAGCCGAAGAGGCCCTGGGGGAATACGATCCGCTGCCTCTCCTCCACCTCGATAGCTCCATAGGCCTTGGTCTGTACTTTCACATCGTTCTCCTGTTCATCCGGCTGCTACTTCAAAAAATCCAGCAGGGTGGTGGGCAATATTTTGGCGGTGGTTTGCAGGGCCGCGCGGTGGGCAAAGTCCATCATTCCCAGTTCCGTGGCGGCGTCGATAAAGTCCAGCCCCGCCTCCCGGCCAAGCCGGGTGGTAAGGTCGGGGATCTCCTGGTTCAGACGCTGCCAGGTCATCTCCGCCCGTTCTTCCCGGCTTCCTATCTCGGTTATTCTGGCGTTAAGGTTCCCCAGGGCCAGATCGATGCCCCCAATCCCCAGACTGCCGGCGAATTCCTGATCCCCCCGGTACAGGGCGTCCCGCAGGCGGATCACCATGTCGAAAATTGAACCCCCGGCTACCCGCGCGGAGTCGCTCCAGTTGGGCGCGCCGTTGGCCGGGTTTCCCCGGATAAGGCCCAGGTCCTGAAAAACCTGGGAGCCCTGTTTGTCTTCCAGGCGGATAAGGTGGGCGGTGGTTCCTTCCAGCGCGAGGCTCCGGGCTTCCGGATCCAGGTAGGCCTTGACCGGGGCGGGGGAATCGTTGATCTTGGCGATAATGGCCTGTACGGTGTCCCCCACGCTCAGGGGTATCTCCACCCCGTCGATAAAAACACTGGTGTCACCGGTAACGCGGTATTCGCTGGAGTCCAGGGTGGAAATAACCTGCATCTTCTCCGCCCAAAAGGCCTCTCCCCCGGAAATATCCAGTTCCACATAGGCCCCGTCGCTTATTTCGGCGCGCCGGGTAGCGCCGGCCCCCCGGTATTCCACGCGGACTACCATGCTCTCCCCGCCTCCGGCTACGGTCCCCTCCACGATGCGGAAGGGTTCGGACAGGGCCCGGTCCCCGGCGAATATCTGTTTGCCGTCCGGCCCCTGGGCGTTGGAAATATCGGCCAGGGCTTTGACAAGTTCATTTATCTCGGTGGCCATGATCTTAAGATCATCCGGGGCAAAGGTCCCGTGGGCCCCCTGAACCGCCAGGTCCCGGATCCGCTGCAGGATAGAATTGGCCTCGTTCATGTAGGCGTAGGTGCTGTTGTAATGTTCCCTGGCGTAATAGGTGTTCTTCTCGAAACGTTCCAGCCGGGTCAGGAAGGACTGGTAGCGTACCGCGTGGCTTGCCGCGAGGGGATCGTCCCGCAGGGCCAGAATCCGCGACTGGCTGGCAATCCGGGACTGAACGTTGTTCAGGCCCTCTTCCTGACGGCGCAGGTAGTATTGCATGTCGTTATTCGGCATGTCCGTGGAAACCCGTCTCATCTGTTATACCCCCATCCGGTTGATCAGCGTATCCAGCATGGAATTCACCGTGGTAATAAAACGGGCCGCGGCGGCGTAACCGTGCTGGTACTTGATCATGTTGGAAAGTTCCTCGTCGATATTCACGCCGGAGATCGAATCCCTCATGTCCCGCAGTTGTTTCATGATCAGGTTTTCCGTCTCCAGCGCCGTTCCCGTCCGTTCCCCAAGTAAACCGATCCGTCCGGCGGCATCGGCAAAGTAATCGTCAAAGGTCCCCAGGGAGCCGACCATGACCGCCGTGTTGCGGATCGCCGCGATGGCCGCCGCGGCGTCCCCGTTCCCCGGATTGGCGGCCTGTCCGTTAAACCCAAAGCCGGAGGCCACGGAACCAGGGTCTTTGAGCAGGGCGGGGTTCACCTCGATCCAGCCTGAGGGATGGGCAATCGGGGCCAGTGCGTACTGTTCCGCCCCGGTCCGCAGCACCCCCACCGCGTCCGCCTGGGCCCAGTCGTAGCTTCCCCCCGGTCCGCTTTCCGCGAAGATCCCCGCGTAGCCCCCCAGGAAAAAGCCTGAGTCCCCGATATGCCGGATCACGAAATCGGGGTTTTGCCGTTCCAGGCCCTCCACGGTTTCCGCGGTGGTAGCCTTGAGGGAAAGAAACCCGTCCCGGTTAAGCCGGGCCACTACCTCCGCCCCCGAATTGTTGATCCGCGTGATAATGTCATGAACGGTGTCGGTGGAATAGTAGGGGATCGTCCTGTTTTCCCCGTCGGGACCGGAAAGGGTGATCTCCCCCTCAAGGCCGACCTGGGCCTGGCCCTCCAGCGCGTTGGTCCCGTTGACGCGGTAAATGTAACTTGAATCGTAGACCCCGTCCCCGTCCCGGTCGTAGTTTCCGTTCACGTTGGTAACAAAGGGGTATTCGGAAAAGAAGTTGTTCCCCGTCGTGCCGTTGATGCCGTAGCCCGCCTGGTGGATCTCGTTTACCAGGTCCACAAAGTTCATGGTCATGTTGTCCAGCGTTTGGATCTCGTCCTCGATGGTAACATCCCGCAGTTCCATAAGGGCCGCCAGGCTCCCCCGCCGGAAGCGGGCCTCTTCCCCGGTTTCCTGCCAGACGATCCGGGAGTAGCCTTCGGTATCGATGTTCCGTTCCAGGCCGAACTGCCGCCCAATCTGCCCCTGAACCAGGATATGGCCCGCGGTGTGGACCATGAATTCATCGCTGTCCCGGTAGTCCACGGTTATGTCGATGATGGCCGAAAGCCTGTCCACGAGGAGGTCCCGCCGGTCCATAAGGTCGTTGGGGTTGTCCCCCTGGGCCCGTATCCGCGTAATTTCCCGGTTCAGGGCGGCGATCTCCCGCGAAAATTCATTTACCTGCGCCACGGTGATCTGAATATCCTCATCCGCCATAACCTGTAGTTCTTTCAGGGCCTGGTAGCGGCGGTGAATCCCGTCGATAAGGGTCTTTCCCCGTTCCAGTACCGCGGTCCGGGGGGGGCTGTCCGCCGGGTAGGTCGCCAGTTCCTGCCAGGCGTCCCAGAATTCGTCCATCTTGCTCCGGATGGATTTTTCGCCGGGTTCCAGGTAGATCTGGTCCATCATCCTGACATAGGGGTCCCTGGCCTGCCAGTAGCCCTCCTCGGAGGTCTGGGAGACGATCTGCCGGTCCAGCAGTTGATCCCGGACCCGCTGTATCCGTTCCACCACCGTTCCCTGACCGATCTGGCCGGGGGTTTCCTCCCGGTTGAGTCCGGGCAGGTAGATGGGATCAAAGGCGGTCATTTCAAGCCGCTGGCGGGAGTAGCCTTCGGTTGAGGCGTTGGTCATGTTGTGTCCCGTTACGTTCAGGGCCTGCTGGTGGGCGTGGACCCCCCGTTTCCCAATTTCAATACCCATAAAGGTTGAGGTCATCGTTTACTCCTAAAGGCTGCGGTTAAGCACCATGCACCGCATATCCTGGGGCCTTACCGTGCCGCTGCGGGAATAGAGACGCCCCTTGCGGTCGGGAAAGGCGGATTCGATAAAGGCCGACATGGTAGCCTTGATCCCGGAAAGGTAGCTCAGGAGATTCTCGTTGTTGATCCGTATGCGCAGGGACGCCATCTTGAGTTCCCGGTACGCCGCCGCGAGTACTTGGTGTTCGTCGGGCGGAAGGGAGGTGATAAACCGGTAGAAACCGGTTTCATGGTCCTCTCCGGCGGAAAAACCGGGCAGATCGCGAAACAGGGCCTTACGTTCCCCCTCCAGTTCCTCCAGTTCCGCGGCGGTCCGGTCCATCGTAAGCAGCAGGGCCTCAAAACCGGTCCATTCCCGTTTAACCACCGCGTTCCAGACCCGCTGTTGAGTCTTTCCGACGGTCTCCAGGAGTCCGGCTTCCCGTTTCAGAATCTGGGAACAGAGATTGTACATGTTCTCATCACCTCTTCGATTACATATCGGCGGGTAAGGGGGATGTTTTAACTCCTGGGGCCGTACAAAAATTAGTAGGTGTTCTCGTCCATTGCCTGAAATTTTTCCCGGACCTGCCGCAGAAGGGCCAGTTCGCGGTTGATGATCGTTTCGTAGTTCAGGTCCCCTTCCTCGATGCGGAGGGCCTCGTCCTCCCAAAACTGGACCCGTTGCAGGTTGATCCAGCGAAAGCGGGACTCGCGGGATTTGGCGGCCCACTCAAGGGCGTCCCGCCAGTAGGACAGGGCCGCGCGGAAACAGGTTTCCGCGGTCTCAAGGCTTTCCAGGTTCTGCTCCTTCCAGGGGGCGTTGTAAAAATAGGCGTTCCGCTTGTTCCACTTGTTCCCCAGGTAGAGGTACTGCTCGATAAGTTTCAGGTAGACGTGCATCGTAAAAAGGTAACGGTACTTTTCCCACTGGGTTTCATTTTCGATAAGGGCCAGGGCGTAGAGGGGGTTGGCAAAATCGGCCTTGAGCGCCTGTTCCAGCCAGTAGATGTTCTCCATCGTGTCATCGGGGTACTGGATATAGTGGAGGTGGTACAGCCGGTAGTACTGTTCCTTGTACTGGACAAAGTACCCGTGCAGGGGGGGGGGAAGGAGGAGGCTGAGGGTGATAAGGGTCCCCGTCAGGGCGCGGCCGGGTTTCACCCCCTCATTATCGGCATGTTTTTCAGGGCGGCCCAGACCTGTTCCGCCACTTCCTCCACGGCGCGGGAGGCGTCAATCTGAACCACCGCGGAACCCTCCGAGCGGAACACCGGGAGCAGGCTAAGGTAACGCCGGCGGGCCTTGATCTGAAACTCCAGGTACTCGTAGATCTCACGCTCCTTCCGGTTCCGGATCCGCTCCGCGGCGATGTGGGGGTCCAGATCAAAAAACAGGATAAGTTCCGGGGCGGGGAAGGGATCGTTAAGGCTCCGCGGGAGTTCCTCCCCGCACTCAAGACCCTGGTACACAAGGGAGGAGGGCACGTAGCGGTCGCAGATCACCAGTTCCCCCCGTGCCGCGCGTTCCACGATGCCCCCCCCGCCGTAGAGGTGCTCCCCCCGGTCCGCGGCAAAGAGCCGGGCCAGGGTTTCGCCCAAAAGGGCCGCTTCCCCCTTCAGGGCCCGGCGGATAAGGCGGCCCAGTTCCCCACCGGTGGGTTCGGCGGTGACGTACAGGGGCGGAAGATCCGCGCCGGGGCTCAGGAAGCGCCGTTTAAGCAGATCCAACTGGGTGCTGGTACCGCTGCCGTCCAGCCCCTCAAGCACGGCGAAATTCCGTAAAAGGTCCATAGCAGTTTGTCGCGCTTCGCGCATAAAACCACCAAAAATCGCCTGCAGGGCGATTTTTTACCCTGCAAACTGCGTAAGCAGCCCAATAATCGTGGTTTTCATGGCTTTTTTCAACGAAAAAACCATGAAAACCTACAAGTGCAACAGGCTGCTAG
>JAIRND010000087.1 GCA_031258225.1 Treponema sp.
TCTGATTTGTTTTTGTTATATTAATTGGGGGGTTCTTCCGCCGGTCACCGGGCCCCGGTGGGTTTTTTTTTTATTTTTGTTTTTTTAAAATTTTGGTTGGGCCCCCCCCCCCCCCCCCCCCCCCCAATGGGAATTTTCTGAACACGTCTGTGTAACTAACCTTAAGCCTCATTATTCCACCGTGTCAGGCGGTGTATATAGTTCCTCAAAAATTGCCGGGTACCCGTCCTGTGCGGGTATACCGGCTTTTTGTTGTACCGGCGCTTCCGCGCGGGTAAAAAATATGGTCTGCCGGTCGGATGATAACGGCAACCGTAGGAGGGTAAAATGAAGAGGTTCGGTTTTGTGTTGTTGGCTGCGGCGTTGGCGGTTCTTGCGGGATGTACTTCCGTTGATCACACCACCAACAGGGTAGGCTGGTCCAGCTATGCGGAAGTCGCCGTAAAGGATTACGAGGCGTTGGGGATCGTTACCCTTGAATCTCAGGAAGTCTATACGCGTGGTCCCCTGGGTTTTACCAAGTCGTTGAAGGGGACCCGCATCGTGTGGTCCGATCTGATGAACGAGGCGGCCAAATTGGGCGCCGATGATATCATCAATGTCAGGATAGAAACAAATAATTTGGGGGAAACTTCATTCCTGGATTTCCTTACCGGTTATACCATCACCTTCAAACACAAGGCCACCGCCCTGGCAATCAAGTACAGGGGCGCTGTGGAACGGGTAAAGACCGATCAGGGAGCAGGGAACACCGTACCCGATTTTGATCCCGCCGGCGGGTTCTAACAAAACCAAAGCCGTAAGGCCAAGGTTCAGGAACCAAGGTTCAGGAACCAAGGTTCTGGAACCAAGGTTCTGGAACCAAGCTTCCCGTGGCATGGGCTGCGGGAAGCCCGTTCTAATTTCCGGGAGGCGTTTCGCTTATGAAGAAGCTTTTTCTTCTTGTTCTTGTTTTTATGCCGGTTTTCCCTTGTCTGTGGGCGGCGGATGATTTTGTCTATGATACTGTAGTTACCGAAACCAGGTTTACCCACGGCATGGGGTTCCGTTTTGGTTTTGAACATCACAGTGGGACGATTAGACTTGGGCGCCGGGAGTATAACCCCGTGTCAATGTCCAACAGGTATGTGTCCTGGAATGAATCCTGGGAGGCCAGCTTTATGAATCCCGGACTAGGCTACCAGGCCGAGTGGAAGTACTTTGCGCTGGATATAGCCCCGGGGTGGATGTTTTGGGATGGTCATAGAAGCAGCCGGAACAGCCCGGGACTCAGTGTCCAGCCTATGGCGCGGTACCCGGTGCTGGACAATGAAAAATTGCGGTACGTGGTACTTCTGGGGCCGAATTTCCTGGTTGATATGTTCTATGCGAGTATTGGTACTTATGCCAATCTGACGCAGGAGTTTGGAGTCAAAATTACCGAGCGGTTTATGCCGTTTCTGGGTCTTGGGATTGGCATCGGGATTTCCAGGAATTATATGATCAAGAAAGTGGTTGAGGATTCGTATACTGATTGGGGAGATGTGAGGTTTAAGCAGCCAACGATCCGCTTCCAGGTTACGCTGGGTCTTAAAACCATGGTTCTGGAAGATGTCTTTTACTACCGGAACAAGGAAGTCTATCGCCGTCGTCGTTAGGGAGAGATTATGAAGTCTGTAATCCTGTCTTTGTCCGCTGTCCTCCTTGTTCTGGTCCCGCTCGGAGCCCAGGACAGGGGCTTTAAATCCGCCGCCGCGGTGGGGCTTGATACGGTTATCGGTAAACAGTGGGCCGTGTTCATCGCCATTGACCGGTACCAGGAATGGGGCCCGTTGAACAACCCCGTAAAGGACGCGCGGGAAATTCGGGATATCCTTGTGGAACGGTTCTTTATTGACGAGGTGGTGGAACTGTACGATGCCAATGCTACCGCCGCCAATATCCGCAGACTTTTTTCAGATTTGCGATCCAGGACCGATGTTAACGATTCTGTTTTTGTGTTTTACGCCGGCCATGGTCAGACGGACGCGGTTACCAGTACCGGATCATGGATACCGGTAGACGGGGGCCGGGATCAACTGGCCCAGGCCAATTGGCTCCCCAATATTCAAATTCGTAATATGCTCTCCGCCCTTCCTGCCAAGCATGTGTTCCTGGTGGCGGACGCCTGTTTTTCCGGGGACATGCTGGATACCAGCCGGGGGGCTTCCCCGGAGATCAACAGTGAATACTACCGCCGGGCTTACAGCCGGGTAAGCCGCCAGGTAATGACCAGCGGGGCCAGTGAAACTGTACCCGACACATCGGAATTTGCCCTTCGTTTGAAAAGTACCCTTCGCCGGGCGGAGGACCCCTGCGTTGATCCGGAGTACCTCTTTTCCAATGTTCGGGAAGTCCGCAGTACCCAGCCTCTGTTGGGAACGATCCTGGGCTCAGAACACCAGACCGGGGGGAGTTTTCTTTTTTTCAGGCGGGACGGCCCCCCCTCTGTTCCGATGTCCTCCGTTTCGCCGGTGTATACTCCCGCGGCCGGTCTTCCCCCGGAACTTCCACCCGCCCCTTCCCTGCCGGAAGATTTGGTAGCGATTCAGGGCGGTAGTTTTATGATGGGCAGTGAGAGCAGCGAAACGGGCCGGAACAGGGATGAATTCCGCCACCGTGTGATGTTGGACGGTTTTATCATGGGGAAGCGGGAGGTGTCCCAACTGGAATACCAGACCCTTATGGGGACGAATCCCTCCAGGGTCAAGGACGATGCCCTTCCCGTAAGTATGGTAAGCTGGTTGGATGCGGTAGAGTACTGTAACCGCCGGAGCGCGCGGGAAGGACTTCAACCGGCCTACACAATCAATGAAAGAACCGTTACCTGGGATAAAAGCGCCAACGGTTACCGGCTCCCCACCGAGGCGGAGTGGGAGTACGCCTGCCGGGCCGGTACGGTTTCCCCCTACCACACCGGAACCGCCCCGCCTCCCGTGCCTTCCGGCAGAGCTGCCCTGCTTCCGGCGGGAACGCCGGTCTCCAACGCCTGGGAACTTTCCGGAATGCACGGCAATATCGCCGAGTGGTGCTGGGACTGGTACGGGGATTATTCGGGAAGAAGCGAGACCAACCCCGCCGGCCCGGCCACCGGTTCCAAACGGATAGTCCGGGGCGGAAGCTGGAATGGCAGGGCCGCCGTTCTCCGTTCCGCGGCACGGGACAGCGCCGCTCCTGCCAGGGGTACGGCGGCCATAGGTTTTAGGGTATGCCGTTCCAATTAGCAAAGCAACCTGGCTCCATCAGGTTTGGTACCGGGCGGGGCCGGAGATCATCGAAGAACAACGGGGAACACCAATGAAAAGAACAATCCTGCGCTTCATTTTTGCCGTTTTGGTTTTGGGACAGGCATGGTCTCTGGACTGGTCCCTGGCCTTTAATTCAGACAACCCGGATGCCGCGGGAAAATCATTTTCCCGTCCTTTTGACCTGCGGGATGGCAATGCCTTCCGTATCCTTATTCAAACTGAGGCGCCCGCCTGCTGTTACGTTATCGCCGTTGATGCTGACAACAATGTTGCTGTACTGGAACAGACGACGCTGGGGAAAGATGAATGGACTACGGTGGGCCCGCTGATCCTTACGCCGCCCGGGGGGCAGGAAATTTTTTACGTGGTAATGAGCAGCACGCCGCAGAAAGCCCTTGATGAGCGCCTTGGTGTACTGAGGTCCCGTGGCGAATCCCGCGCCGCGATGGAAGATGTGATCAACGAGGTTTTAGGGATACGGAGAAACATATCGCAAGTACGGGAACAGCCTGAAATGCCCGTATCAATGGGAGGTTCGTTTCGCGGGGGAGAGTTCGATCTGTCCTGGGCATCAGCGTTTAGATACTCCGGTATGGAGTGTTATGTCAAAAGCATTATCATCAGACATTAAGGCGGGCTTGACGGTAGTTTCCCTCATCCTGCTTGTTTCTCTTGCCCTTTCCCTGACCCCGTTGTTTTCATTTTTTGACGGGTTCTTGTACGATTCCTTTCTGAAAATAAAAGTCCGCCATTACCCCGAACTGCCCAACCCCCGTATTATTTCTGTTGATCTGAACGATTCGTCGGAAAACGAACTGCGGGAGGCCATTGATTCGCGGAACGCCTTTGCGGATTTACTGTGGGTGTTTGGCGATTATGCCTCCTCCGCGGTACTGGACTTTGTGTTCAAAAATCCCCTGGGAGACGATGGACCTTCCCCAGCCGACCTGGAGCTGATACAGGCGGCCGCCGGCATGAAGTCCCTTGTCCTGGCGGCGATACCCGTGCCGGAAAAGCTGGCAAATTATTCCCACGGTAATCTTGACCGGCAATCCCGGGAAATTCTGAGCGGGAATCTTTGGCACATCAGGGAAATGGGGGCCAATTCCATCCCCGCGGCCCGGTCTTTCATCCTTTCGTTTCCCGCGCTAAGCGGGGCCGCCACCCAGTTGGGCCACATTGGGGTTGAACATGACAAGGACGGCGTCTACCGGAAAACCCCGCTTTTTTACCGCTGGGAAGACGGGGTAATTCCCTCACTGGCCCTGGCGGCGGCAGTCAGGGAACTGCGTATCGATCCCCAGTCTATCGAATTCTATCCGGGAAAGGAGCTGATCCTGCCCCGCGGGCCGGAGGACCCGCCCATCAGGATACCTGTGGATCGTTCAGGCTATGTCCGCATCCCCTACACCACGCGCTGGATCGACAACCTGTACCGCATCTCCTTTGCCCAGGCGGTCAGGGCCCGGCATGATGATGAACTGTTTGGCAGACTCTTTGACGAATTGTCCGGCAGTATCTGTCTGGTGGTGGATACCAGTACCTTTAAGCAGGATTTCGGAGTTACCCCGGTAGAAGCGGTGTTCCCCCGTTCAGGCATCTACCTTGCGGTGATGAGCGCCATTCTAAATAATTCTTTTTATTACGATATGCGTCCCGCCGTAAAATTGCTGCTCTGTATCCTTGCGCTGATCGCGGTTCTGCTTGTGGGGCTACAGAAAAAAGACAGTCTTTTTAACGTGGGATTCCTGCTTCTTGTCCTTGCCGCGGGTGGGCTGTGTTACACCCTGTGGCGCTGTTTTTCCCTTGTGCCCTTCTGTGGGGCCCTTGTCTTCTTCATATCCGCCGCGTGGCTGGGTCTCTTTATTTTCCGCCAGTTTTCCCGCTACCGTGAACAGCTTCTCTACAGGAACGCCCTTTCCAGGTATTTCCCCAAGGCCCTTGCGGAACGGATCTGCGCCGAGCGGAGCATCGATCTAACCCCCGCCGCCAGGGAACTTTCCGTGCTGTTCGCGGACATTGCAAGTTTTACCAAATGGTCCTCCGACAAAACACCGGATACGGTCCACACCTTTTTAAGCGATTATCTTGAGTCTATGGCGGCCATCATTTTTGAACACGGCGGCACTATTGATAAGTTCATGGGGGATGGTATTCTGGCCTTTTTCGGCGACCCCGTTGAACAGGAAGACCACGCCGAGCGGGCGGTGCGGACGGCAATAGCCATGCAGGCAAAGATCTCCGCCCTGGGGGAAATCTGGGGTCCCAGGGTCAACATAAACCTTAAAGTCCGCATCGGTATTAACACCGGCCGCGTTATCGCCGGGAACCTGGGTACCAGGACCCGCATTGAGTATACCGTAATCGGCGCGGCGGTGAACCTGGGCCAGCGCATGGAAAGCAGCGCCCCGCCGGGGGGTATCCTGGTCAGCGCCGCGACTCGCGGGGCCGTCCGGGGCCCGCTTTCGTTTGGCGGCCAGCGGTTCGTTACGGTCAAGGGGTATGACGCCCCCATCGAATGTTTCGAGGTGCTGTTCTAGCGGCCCATTTATCGTGGAACAGCCGCAAAGGCGGGCCAAAGTCAAAAACAGGGATTTTTCTGGAGATCTTTGCACCCATACACGGTTTTTGGGGTCTAAATCTATTTTGTCTTGATTTTAAAATTTTACTCGACAAAAATCGAAAATTTGTATATGATTAAGTATCATGTTGTCATGTTCCGAATATATCGCCGATTGGCCGGATTTTCCCTGGCCCAATTTTGCGGCGTGGCTTGAGGGGATCGAAAAAAACTGGGGCGGCCGGACCGCTATTCTGTACCGGGCCGGTAAGCAGCGGGAGTTCACCCGCTGGACCTACCGTTATTTCGCGGCGGAGTGCCACCGGATTGGCCGGGGGCTCCTGGCCGCCGGGCTTGGTAAAGGCGACCGGGTGGTCCTGTGGGCGGAGAATCGTCCCGAATGGATGGCCGTGTGGGCGGGTGTTGCCGCCGCCGGTATGGTTATTGTTCCGGTCGATTTTCTGGTCTCCGAGGAGGAGTGCCGCAATATCATCAAAATAACCGGCGCGCGCGCCTTTTTTTACTCCGGCCGGAAGAAAAGTTTTGCCGAATCCCTGCGGGAGGACGGCGTTGTCCTTGATGTTGGGGTCTGTGTCAGCACGGCCAGGGAAGATGCTGCCCATTCCGGCGCGATCTTCCACGGCGGGGTGGATTCCGCCACCAACGGGGTCAGTGACGAATGGATGCGCTTTGGCGCGGATACCGCCGGGCAGGTCCTGCCTGCCGCCGGTGATATTGGCGAAAAGGACCCCGTATCCATCGTGTTCACGTCGGGGACCACGGGCTTTGCCAAGGGAGTTACGCTGCACCACAGGGGGATCATCGCCAACACCAGCGCGGCGATTCTTCAACTGAGGGCCTACAGGGATGATGTATTTATCAACGTACTGCCCCTGCACCATACCTACCCTACCACCTGTTCATTTATGGCCCCCCTCTCCCTGGGGGCCGCTACTATTATTGTCGAAAGACCGATTGGCAAGGTGGTGGTGGACGATATACGGGACGGCAAGGGGACCTTCCTTATCGCCGTACCCCTGCTCTACGACAAAGTGATGGTGGCCCTGGACCAGGGCTTCCGCAAACTCAGCCCCCCGCTGCGGAAGATCTTCAACAAACTGCGGCAGGTCTCCCTGGACAGGGCCAACAAGGGGAAGATCCGCTTTGGCAGAATTGCCCTGTGGCTTATCCGCAAGAAGGCGGGGCTTTCGTCCATCAGAATCGTAGTGGCCGGCGGCGGTCCGCTGAATCCCAAAACCGCGGACTTTTTCGATTCGTTTGGTTTCAACATGGTTCACGGCTACGGGATGAGTGAAAACAGCCCCCTTATCAGCGTGAACACCCCCTGGCACCGGCGTAACGCTTCTGTGGGGCTCCCGGTTAAGTACACGGATGTGCGGATAGACGAACCCAATGAGGAGGGCCACGGCGAAATAGTGATCAAGTCCCCCTCGATTATGCTGGGTTACTACAACAACCCGGAGGCCACGGCGGAGGTTATTACTGAAGACGGCTGGCTCAGGACCGGCGATCTTGGCTACCGCGACGAAGACGGCTATATCTACATCAATGGCCGCAAGAAGAACCTTATCGTCAGTTCCGGCGGAAAGAACATCTACCCCGAGGAGATCGAATCCCACTTTAGCGGTTCAAGGGTTATCGCCGAGATTCTTGTCCTGGGCAAACGCGAGGAGCAGTTTGGCGGAGAGCGCATTTTTGCCGTTGTGGTTCCCAATGTTGAAGCCCTGGCGGAAGATCACCCCGGCCGCGAAGCTGACGACATGTTCATCAAGGAACTGGTCAGGAAGGAGATCGAGGAGGCCAACCGGCACCTGGCAGCCTACAAGAAGATTGACGATTTTACGCTGCGCCGCGAACCCTTTGAAAAAAACGCTCAGCAGAAGATCCGCCGCTTCCTGTACCAACACTACGCGACTTAAAACTCACGAGGGGGGAAGTCTCCCCTCGCGTTCATCTAACAGTTTGTCGCGCTTCAAGATTGAAAGCGCTCCGGCTCTTCGTCAACCCACATTTCACATTGAGAAATAACGGTATTGACAGCTTCTTCCTCACCTTCGGGAGGGTACTTGTATTTTTTTAACAGGCG
>JAIRND010000250.1 GCA_031258225.1 Treponema sp.
CGGTCGCTTCCCGCCCCCGCAACACCCCCGGATGATCGTTCTGTGCCGATCCACGGCCCGCGGCGGCGGCAAAACCCGCGCCGAACTCGATCCCCTTGGCGGCCCCCAGGGAGAGCATGGCCCCGGCGATCCTGGCGTCCAGCTTGTCAAAGACCGGCTCCCCCAGGCCCGGGGGCAGCCCCCAGACGGCGCAGGAAACCTCACAACCCGCGCTGTCCCCCTCCCGCCGCAGTTGTTCCACCAGCGCCAGGGCCTCCTCCGCCCTGTCCCCGGGGGGCATGCGCAGAGGGTTCCGCTCGATACCCTCCCAGTCAAGGTCCGGATCGTCCGGCCCCCCCGCGCCGGGGGAGACGCGGATCCCCGCCGCGGCGGAGGTCCAGGCCCGGATCACAACGCCCCGTTCCGCGAGGAACCGCTTTGCCACCGCCCCGGCGGCTACCCGGCCCAGGGTTTCGCGGGCGGAAGCGCGGCCGCCGCCCCGGTGATCCCGCACACCGTACTTGGCCTCCCAGGTCCAGTCCGCGTGGCCGGGCCGGTAGAGTTCCCTCAGTTCGTCGTAGTCGCCGGAACGCTGATCGGTGTTCCGCACCAGAATAACAATGGGAGTCCCCAGAGTCCTGCCCTCAAAAACCCCGGAGAGTATCTCCGGTTTGTCGGTTTCGGCGCGGCTGCTGGAAGGCCCCCCCGCGCCGGGCCGCCGCCGCCGCAGTTCCCGGGCAATATCCTCAACAGCCAGGGCCAGTCCCGCCGGGCACCCGTCGATAAGACAGCCCAGACCCGGTCCGTGGGATTCCCCAAAGGTACTCACCCGGAAGAGCCGGCCAAACGTGTTGCCGCCCATCATGACAGGGCTTCCACCTCCGCCCTCCCGGGGGGGTCCGCCCCCCGCCGGCCGCAGACCAGGGAAGCCGCCCGGTTGGCGAACCACAGGGCCTCCCGCAGATCCCCCCCGTCCAGCGCCCCAATAGCCGCCCGGGACATCTTACCCTCAATCTCCAGCCACGCCAGCAGGGCCCCGTGAAAGGTATCCCCCGCGCCAATCGTATCCACCACCGGCAGATTCACAACCGGGGCGCTCACCCGCGGCGGTTCATCCCCCCGGCGCAGCAGGGCCACCGCCCCCTCCGGCCCCAGGGTACATACCGCCAGGAGCGGCCCCAGGGATAGAACCCTGGCAAGGGCCCCCTCCCGGCCCAGACCGGGGTAGATAAATTCAAGGTCCGCTTCGGAAATTTTTACGATAGTTACCGAGGGAAGCCAGCCCTCAAAACGCCGGACATAGGCCTCCCGGTCCCGGATCATAACGGGCCGGATGTTGGGGTCCAGCGAGACAACCGGCCCCCCCTCCCTGCCGCCCTGGACACGGACAAAGGATTCTATCGTGGACGCCGCCGGTTCCATCGTCATCGAGATGGAACCGAACAGAATACACCGGACATCGGGGCCCGGACCTTCCGGCAGCGCGGCTTCCAGGTCCGCGGTACGAAAAGAACGGTCCGCGGTTCCCTCGGTGTAGAACACGTAGCGGGGCTCCTCCCCCGGTTCCAGCTTCACAAAGGCCAGCGTGGAGTTCTGTTCCGTCCGGATAATAAGATCATCCCCCACGCCGTTTTCCCCCAGCCGCCTCACCAGCATCTCCCCAAAGAAGTCCCGGGAAAAACAGCCCAGGAACTTCACCGGTACCCCCAGCCTGCCGATAGCCACCGCGGTGTTGTAGGGACTCCCGCCCGGCAGCGGCAGAAAAGCCTCCCCGCCGCCGGGAATTTCCCGCCGCACCATGTCGATCAGCGCCTCACCCAGACAGATAATCATGGAATCCCCCCGTGGCCCACAGTACCCCCTGAATCCGTTCTTTTCAAGACGCCGCCCTTGCCCGGCTGGTCCGCGCTTAGTATGATAGCCGTACAAACACGGGAGGCTCGTATGCGGGGAAAAAAGATGAACGTGGCGGTGATGACCGGCATCGGCAAGATGGAGATCGTTGAACGGGATATACCGGTACCCGCCCCCAAAGAGGTACTGGTAAAACTTGAGTACGTGGGGGTCTGCGGATCGGACCTGCACTACTACGAGGCCGGAAGGATAGGCGACTACATCGTACATCCCCCCTTTGTGCTGGGCCACGAGCCGGGCGGGGTTGTGGTGGAGATCGGTTCCGATGTCCATACCCTCAACGTGGGGGACCGGGTTGCCCTGGAGCCGGGGAAGACCTGCGGCCACTGTGAGTTTTGCCGGACGGGCCGTTACAACCTCTGCCCCGGCGTAATCTTCTTCGCTACCCCGCCGGTGGACGGCGTGTTTCAGGAATACGTCGCCCACGAGGCGGCCCTGTGCTTCAAGCTGCCGGATAATGTAAGCACCCTGGAAGGCGCCCTGATCGAGCCCCTGGCCGTGGGCTTCCACGCCGCTTTTACCGGGAACGCCAGAATTGGCCAGACCGCGCTGGTTACCGGGGCCGGCTGTATCGGCCTTGTGTCCATGCTGGCCCTAAAGGCCCAGGGAGTTTCCCGCGTCTACATGACCGATGTCGTGGATAAACGGCTGGAAAAAGCCCGGTCCCTGGGGGCCTTCCAAACCTTCAACGCCAGGGAGCGGGATCCCCTCGCCCTTATCGCCGAAAATGAGGGGGCCCTGGACCTCGTGATCGAAACGACCGGCAGCGACGCCGCCGCGGCCCAGGGAATCGCCGCCCTCAAGAAGGGGGGCACCCTGGTATTTGTGGGCTACAGCCCCGCCGGCACCATGACCCTGCCCCTGGGCAAGGCCCTGGACAAGGAACTCACGATGAAGACCATCTTCCGCTACCGCCACATCTACCCGCCGGCCATCGACGCGGTATCCCGCGGCCTGGTGAACATCAAGGATATTGTTACCAACCTGTTCAACTTCAGCGACATACAGAACGCCATGGACCGGAGCGTTCACGACAAGGCGGAGATCGTCAAATCGGTAATAAAAATCACCCCATAACGGAGGCTTTCCCAAAACTTCAGTTTTTGGGACAGGCTCAACGCCGTCCGTAACAAAAGTGCCGGTTTCAGGGATCGTTTCCCGCCCGCGGATCCCGGGAAAATGTAACTGAAAACAAAACAGATTGGTTTTATGACAAAGGTCGTTGTCTTGTCTTTTTACCGGTCCGTTCGTGGCTTGGTTATTAAAACGGAACACCTGGGTTATAATGTCGCGGATATTGACGTAATACCGGTGGCGGGGGTGGAGTTCCATGCGATTCCTGTTGAAAGTTCTGTGTCTCCTGGTTGTTTGCCGCGCCGCTGTCCACGTGGGGGCGGAGGAGCCCGTTCTTACCCTTGACGACGCGATAGACCGGGCCCTGGAGTACAGTAGTACGCTTCAACAGAGCCGCATTGCCCTGGAGAATCAGGAATACGCCTCCGACCGCCTGTGGGCGGAGGTTTTTCCCACCATCAGCACCGGCGCCCGCATCAGTTACGGGAGCGGCCTTTTCACCGGTTCCGTATCGCAGCCCATAGAGCAGCGGCTCAGCTACAGTACTTCGTTGAACCTCAGTTTGAACTTTCAGGCGGGGATCCCCTACCGCATGAAGATCCTCGGCCTTGCCCACCGGCAGCGGCTTTTGAGTTACGAGGACACCCGGCGGCTTCTGGAGATCGCCACGGCGCAGGAATTCTACACCCTCATCGCGGAACGGGAAAACCTTGACCAGCTTGCCGAAACGCTGAGCCTGGCGGAACGGCAACTGGAACGGCACCGTATCGGCAGGGACAACGGGCTTATTAGCGAAACGGCGCTGCTCCAGAGCCGGCTTGGGGTGGAAACCGCGCGCTACGATCTAAGCAGCGCCCAGGCAACCCACAACAACAATGTCAGGTCCTTTCTCAGTTCCCTGGGGCTCTCCCCCGAAACCCCGGTAAACCTTGAGGGGGAATTCAGCGTCCGGCAGTTGGAACTGGACCCGGAGGAACTTATCCGGAACTACCTGCCCAACCGGCCCGACATTCAACAGCGGCGCCAGACCATCCAGGAATTGGAATTGACCTACCGGCAGAACCTCCTTAACGCCCGGTCCCCCTCGCTCTCCTTTTCCTTCGGCTGGTCCGGCGGTTCCGGCAACGGGGGCATTACGGCGCCCTTTTCCGACAGCGTCAGCGGGAGCCTCTCCCTCAGTATCCCTATTAACCCCTGGATCCCCGGCACCAAGGAATCCCAGGCCCTGCGGAACGCGGAATCCGCCATTGAAAACGCCCGGCTTAATCTTAAGAACACCGAAGAACAGGCCGCCGGGCAGATCCGGTCCCTGACGGCGAATCTGCGGAATTCCTGGGAAAGCCTGGAGATCGCCCGGTTAAGGGTGGAGGTTGCCCAGCGATCCTACGAACTGACTGAACGGGGCTTCCTCAACGGCGTCGTGGAAGCCCTTACCCTGGAAACAAGCCGCAACAACCTGGCTATCGCGCGGTACCAACTGTTGCGCGGTGAGTTATCGTATCAGACACTTGTCCTGGATCTAGCCCAGGCTATCAACGTGGATTGGCGGCAATTTATTACAAGGAGTTCCCCGTGACCAAAACGGCATCCCGCATCGTTACGGTTGTTATCGTCGGACTAATACTCTTTTTCGCGCTCCTCATCGGTCTGAACCTGTACTGGGGGATGCGGCGCGCCCAGGGCATCGTTTCCCCCGCTTCCGCGCCGGCCCGCGCGGTATCTGCCCAGGGCGCGGGGGTCCAGGGCGGGGGAGCCCCCCCCCAGGGCGGCGCGATGATGGGGCAGGGCGGCGGGTTTCCGGGCGCCGGAGCCCCGGCCATTGGGAATCAGACGGCCCGGGATTCCACGGCGGTCAGGATAACCGAAGTGATGCCGGGAACCATCGAAAACAGCGTTGTTATCAACGGGGATGTGCTGGCGGCAAGCCAGGTATCCATTTTCCCGGCGACGGCGGGAAAACTAACCCAGCTCCGTTACCGGGTAGGGGACTGGGTTAACCGGGGCCAGACTCTCGCCTCGGTGGATCCCGCCCGGCCCGGGGAGGAGTACACGGAGAGCCCGGTACTGTCCACCATCGCCGGGACCGTGCTTTCGGTTCCGGTGAGCCTGGGGGACACGGTGAGCGCCTCCACGGTCCTCTACGTCATCGGGGACCTGTCCAACCTTGTGGTGGAGACCTTTGTGCCGGAACGGTACTCCAACGTGGCCCGGCGGGGCCTTGGGGGCCTGGTAACACTGGAAGCCCTGCCCGGGGAGACATTCGCGGCGACGGTACAGGAGGTAAGCCCCGTATTAGACGCCGCCTCCCGTACCCTGCGGATACGGCTCCGCTTTAACCAGCGGGACACCCGGATACGGGCGGGCATGTTCGCCACCGTAAGCCTGGTAACCAACGCCCGCCAGGATGTCCCGGTGATCCCCCGGGACGCGCTGATCAACACCTACGGTTCCTGGGTCGTCTTTGTGGTTGACGAATCCAATATTGCCAGAAGGCGGACCATCACGCTGGGCCTGGAAAGTGAAACCTTCGTGGAAGTGGAAAGCGGCATTGAACTGGGGGACAGGGTAGTGTCGGTGGGACAGAACTTCCTTTCCGACGGTGATCCTGTTAGAATAGTTGATTAAGGCGGTTCCGGAACTTAGGTTTTTGGGACGATCCCGGTTCACGGATTGAAATTAAGGAGACTACCTTGAACATTTCGGGTTATTCGGTTAAGCGGCCGGTTACAATTGTCGTGTTGTACGTTCTGGCCCTGGGTATTGCCGCCACGCTGGTTCCCAACCTGGCGGTAGATCTGTTCCCCACCACCACCATGCCGGTACTTTCGGTGTCCGCCCGTTTTTCCGGCGCGGGACCCTCGGACGTGGAGAAAAACGTTACCGAGCCCCTGGAGCGGGCCCTTGCCGCCTCGGAGGGGCTTGCCGACATGACCAGCGTCTCCAGATTTGAAATGAGCATGATCAACCTGCAGTACGACTACGGTACCGACATGGACAAGGCGATGAACGACGCCCAGACCCTGGTGAACCGGCTGGCCAATTCCCTGCCCAGCGGGGTGGACAGTCCCACGGTGCGCCGCTTCGACATGAGCGCCTCGCCCATCATGCGGCTTGTCGTCAGGGGCAACTACCCCACCGAACAGCTCCGCCTCCTCGCCGAGGAACAGATACAGGCCGCCATTGAGCGGGTTGACGGGGTTGCCTCTGCGGAAGTTACCGGCGGCACCACCCAGGTCGTCAACGTGGCGGTCTCCCTTAACCGCCTGGCCGCCTTTAATTTGACCCTTGCCGATGTGTCCACCGCCCTGCGGGGTCAAAGCGTCGTCTCCTCCGGGGGCAGCCTGCGCCGGGGGACCAGGGAGTACCAGGTGTTGACCCAGGAAGAACTGGTAAGCGTAGATCAGATCAAGCGGCTCGTCGTCAAGACGATCAACGTAAGTTCCGGCGCGTCCCAGGCAAACCGTTCCCAGGTGGTCCGCCTTGAGGACATTGCCGACGTAAGCCTGGACTACAACGACAACGCCGCGCGGGTGTACGTGAACGGGGAAACCGGTGTTTACATCCAGGTAACCGCCGAAAGCGACAGTAACCAGGTCAAGGTGTCCGACCGCGTACAGGCGGCCCTGGCGGGCATCAACGATGAACTGCCCGGCGGCATTACGCTGGAGGTCCTCTCCGACAACACCACGATGATCAGATCCACCCTGAACCAGGTGTACGTCAACGCGGTCCAGGGGGCCCTCTTCGCGATGGCGATACTGCTGCTCTTTTTGCGCAGCGTCAAGGGAACCATCATCATCGGGTTGTCGGTTCCCATTTCCATTCTTCTTACCCTCATGTTCATGTCGGTCTTCGGGTTTTCACTCAACATGGTAACGATGATCGGCCTTATCATGGGACTGGGAATGACGGTGGACGCTTCCATCGTCATTCTGGAAAACGTCCACGCCTACCGGGAGCGGGGGGCCAAACCGGACATCGCGGCCATCCTGGGAAGCCGGGAGATGCTGCGGGCCATTATCGCCAGTACCGCCACAACACTCTGCGTATTTATTCCCCTGATTATCTACCGGAACAATTTTGAAATGATGGGGCAGCTCGCCGGCGATCTGGTTTTCACCGTGGTCATCTCCCTGATCTGTTCCCTCGTGGTTGCCATTACACTGGTGCCCAGCCTCTGCGGCGCGATCCTCAAACTTAACACCCGTAAGCAAAAGCCCCTCAGAAACCCATTTGTGCGGGCCATTGACAACGGAATGGAGAAATTATTCCGGGGCATGGAGAACGGCTACCGGGGGGCCCTGGATTACTGCCTTTCGCACCGCTTCCTCATTGTCAGCCTGGCGCTGCTGCTGCTCGGCTTTTCGCTGCTTCAGTTCACCAGCTTTGGGATGAACATGTATATGCGCAGCCGTACCGACGACAACGTGAACATCAGCGTATCCTTCCCCCAGGGCACCGCCATCGACGTTACCGAACAGACCATGTTTGAACTTGAGGAGATCGTCAAGGCAAATGTACAGGGTTACAACAGCATTATTCTTAACGCCCGAAGCGCATCCGGTTCCCTCCAGATAACGCTTCCCGAGCCGGAGCGGCAGATCGATACACCCGCCTCGATTATCCAAAAACTCACGCCGCTTGTGAACAGCATTCCCGGTGTCCGGGTAAGTTTTAGCGCGGGGCGCGGCATGGGCAGCGGCTCGGCGGTATCGATAACCGTAAGTTCCCGGAATTACACCTCGCTGACGGAAACCGCCGAGGAGATCCAGAGCATCATGGTCCGGTACCTGCCGGAGATCGAGAATCCCACAGTCAACATTGACGAAGGGGACCCCCAGCTTACCGTGGAGATAGACCGGGAGCGGGCGGCGGCCCTGGGCATATCCCTGTCCTCCATTGCCTCCGAGATCCGTACCGCCATGAACGGTTCCACCGTTGCCACGATAAGCGGGGGGGACAAACTCCTGAACGTAAACGTGATGTTAAGGGATTCTGACCGCCAGGGCCTGACGAATCTGGACGCCATATTCGTGCTGAACCGGAGCGGGGCCCGTGTGTCCCTTTCCAACGTGGCGCGGATCGTGGAAAACCGGGCGCCCTCGTCCATCCGGCGGGAAAACCAGGCGCGTGTGGTCCGCGTTACCGGCGACCTGTCCGGGGGAGTCGCCGCCACGGATATACAGAACCGCCTGGAAGAAACGGTCAAGGAGTACCTGGTAACCAGGGAGGATGTCGATGTTCAGTACCAGGGGGAAGCACGGGAGATAAACGACTATATGTGGCGTTTCGCCTTTGTCATTGCCGTGGCCATATTCCTGGTCTTCTGCGTCATGGCAAGCCAGTTTGAATCGTTTGTCGATCCGCTGATCATCTTCTTCACCATACCCATGCTGATCATCGGGGTTATCTGGATCTACAAACTCACCGGGGAGGCAATGTCAATGTTCTCTGTCATAGGCGTAGTGGCCCTGGTGGGGGTGGTCGTCAACAACGGTATTATCCTTGTGGACTACACCAACACACTGCGGGCCCGCGGCATGATGGTCCGGGAGGCCTGCCTTGAGGCGGGCCGGAGCCGGCTGCGCCCCATCCTCATGACCAGCCTTACCACGATCCTGGGCATGGTCCCCATCGCCTTCTTCCCCGGCGTCGGGGCGGAGACCATTCAGCCCATCGGCAAGACCTTTGTCGGGGGCCTGACGGTCAGCTCGATTATGACCCTGTTCGTTATACCGGTAATGTATTCGCTCCTTAACAGCCGTCACGACAAAAAGCGCGCGAAACAGGAAACCACCCGGCCCCGTGTGGAGGAGGATATGCTCCAGCTTGCCGCGGGAGGCAAATAGTTCTTCTACGAGCCGGCCCCGCGCTGGGAGCCGGCTCGTTGCCGCGCAACGGTGGCGCCGCACGCCCTGTGTCACAATGCTATTGACGCATATACAAAAATGTAATATAGCATAATCATGTCTGTCGCGGATTATTTTTTGAGAAATATTTCTAAAATAGCCGATCTTGGCACGTTTTTTGCTTTCTCTCTCTCTCTCTCTCTCTCGATAATATGCCTTACTAACCTTTTTATAGTTTCGCATAAATGCCGGGTATCCATTTCATGGATATACCGGCTTTAGCCGGCTCATAGGAGAACCTATGCTAAAATTTTTTATGGCAAAAATTAATCTTACAAACCGCGTATTCGGCATGAGAGATTTTATCACAATCCCCTTGGTATGCGCGCCGTTTCACACCCTTTACTGCGGGATAAACAGCCTCTTCGCGGCGTTTATGCCCTCGGCGTTAATCCTGGCTATGGCGCGATTCGTGGACACGGCGCTCCTCATCTTCCGGGGAGGGGCGCTGTGGGAAACAATCTATACACCCCTTATTATGATCGTGGCTGTCATCATCTACCAGAACATCAACGGCGCCCTCTCGGCCTTTTCCGGGGAGCGGCTCAACCTGGGCCTTGCGGAGAGTTTCCGCGCGGCCCCGGTGGAAAAGCGGGCGCGCCTGGAATACCGGCATATCGAGTCCAACGAAAGCTGGGACCTTATCAACCGGGTGTGCAAAGACCCCGCGGGGCGAATCCGGGGAGGATTTCAGAACCTGTTGGGCATAGCTGGCCTGGTGATACAGGCCGTATCAGTGCTCAGTATTCTATTTGCCCAGGTGTGGTGGGCCGGGATAGCGATTATCGCTGTGTCGGTTCCCGCCTTCGCTGTGGCCCTCAAAGGCGGTAAGGCAAGCTACGAAGCAGACCGGGAGGCGGAGAAGTTTAACCGCCGGGCGAATTATCTAAACGAAATCCTCATGGGTCGTGAGAATGTGGAGGAACGTTCCCTGTTCGGATACACCGGAGCGGTCAAAGGTAAATGGAGTGAAAAATATGAGGTTGCCCGGAAGATCAGGCTCCGTACTAGGCTTAAATATTTTGTACGGGGTAAGGGGACGGGAATCCTCGTGGCCCTGCTCTCGGTGGTTATCGCGGGAATCCTCATTTTTCCCCTTTCGTCGGGGAAAATTACCGCGGGGATGTTCATCGCTCTGGTTACTGGGATATTTAACCTGGTACAGCAGGTGTCGTGGGGGCTGCCCTGGAACCTGATGGAACTGGCGAGCAACCGGGAATATATGAAGGACCTCACCGCCTTCGGTTCTTTAAGCGAACAGGAAGGCGCCCTTGATGATCCTGAGTCGGCTGCTTTCCGGTTTGAAAGCCTTGAGTTCCGCAGTGTTTCTTTTAAGTACCCGGGTACGGAGCGGTATATTCTGAAGGATTTTTCCCTCCGTCTGGAGGGCAGGCGGCACTACGCCGTGGTGGGGGTCAACGGCGCGGGGAAGACCACCCTGACCAAACTGCTGACGGGCCTCTACGGCGAATACGAGGGGGAGATTCTATTGAATGGGAAGAGCCTTCGGGCCTATTCCCAGGGGGAACTCAAGGGGATTTTTGCGGTGGTGTACCAGGACTTTGCCAGGTACTTTATTTCCCTGGCGGAAAATATCGCATTAGGCGGCAAGGGGCTGCCGGGGGATACGGACGGCGGGGAAGGCGGTAGCAAGGCGCGGATGGGAGAAATCCTGAAACAGATTGGTCTTGAGGAGGCGGTTCGGGAACTGCCCCGTGGAATAGACACCGATCTTGGGAAGATCCGGGAAGGAGGCGTTGACCTCTCTGGAGGTCAGTGGCAGCGGCTGGCCATAGCCCGCGCCCTCTGCCGCCCGTCGGCGGTGTATATCCTGGACGAACCCACCGCGGCGCTGGATCCTGTGGCCGAGTCTGAGGTTTACGGCATGTTTGGCCGGATCAGCGTGGGGAGGCCCGCAGTCTTTATCACCCACCGCCTGGGGGCGGCGCGGCTTGCGGACGAGATCGTGGTTATTGATGAAGGCCGGGTAGCCGAACAGGGGAGCCACGAGGAGTTAATGGGGCGCGGAGGCATCTACGCTGAAATGTTTGAAAGCCAAAGGAGCTGGTACCAATGAGTGAACAAAAGGCCGACACCGGAAAAGGAACCGGCGTGAAGGAG
>JAIRND010000022.1 GCA_031258225.1 Treponema sp.
GAGGCGGCGAGGAAGTACGCCCAGGAGAAGGGGCTCTACGTGCTGGAGCAGTCGGGGGACATGGTAGAGGTGGCGGAGGCGCCGGAGGGGTTTAAGGCCCGGGAGTGGTAAGGCCCTGCCGTCCCCCGCCGTCTTGATGGTGGAGGAGTTCAACAGACCTTTATGATATTAAACGCCGATGCCCTGAGCCCCCCCTCTTGTATCTTTTTTTAATATGTGTTACAAGATAAAATGACATGGTGTATTGGCCTGCCGGTATTAATTTAATCAACGGGAATTTTTTGTGGTTTCGGATGCTTGGGCTTTTCGGAACCGGGTCTCGTCTGCCGTGATTTAGCAAGGGGTAAAACATGCGGGATATTCAGGATTTTGACTCGATTATGATACGTTTGGCCTCCCCGGACATGATCCGGGCCTGGTCCTATGGGGAAGTGAAAAAACCGGAGACCATCAACTACCGGACCTTGAGGCCCGAAAAAGACGGTCTGTTTTGTGAGCGGATCTTCGGAACCACCAAGGAATGGGAGTGCTACTGCGGAAAGTTCAAGTCTATCCGTTACAAGGGGGTCATTTGCGACCGCTGCGGCGTGGAGGTAACGCACTTCAAGGTGCGCCGGGAACGGATGGGGCATATCGAACTGGCGGCCCCGGTATCCCATATCTGGTACTACCGTTCGGTCCCCAGCCGGATGGGTCTGCTCCTGGATATGACGATGACCGCCCTGCGTTCGGTGCTGTACTACGAGAAGTACGTGGTTATCGACGCCGGGGAGACCGACTTAAAGAAGATGCAGCTCCTCTCCGAGGAGGAGTACTACGAGGCCCAGGACCGCTACGGGGGCGGTTTTAACGCGGGCATGGGGGCGGAGGCGGTCCGTACCCTGCTGGAAAACGTCAATCTGGATGAGTTAGCCGCGGAACTGCGGGTCAAGATGATCGAAAAGGGGGCCAAGAGCGATAAGCGGCTGCTCAAGCGTATCGAAATCGTCGAAAATTTCCGTAATTCCAGGAACAAGCCCGAATGGATGATCCTGGACGTGATCCCCGTTATCCCCCCGGATCTGCGGCCTATGGTACAGTTGGACGGAGGCCGCTTTGCCACTTCGGACCTGAACGACCTGTACCGCCGGGTGATCAACCGGAACAACCGGCTTAAGCGGCTTCAGGCCCTCAACGCCCCGGATATCATCATCCGTAACGAAAAGCGGATGCTCCAGGAGGCGGTGGACGCCCTGTTCGACAATTCCAAGAAAAAGCGGGTGGTCAAGGGGGCCAGCAACCGGCCCCTCAAGTCTATTTCCGACATGCTCAAGGGGAAGCAGGGCCGCTTCCGGCAGAACCTGTTGGGCAAGCGGGTTGACTATTCGGGCCGTTCGGTCATCACCGTGGGGCCGGACCTTAAAATGTGGCAGTGCGGACTCCCCACCAAGATGGCCCTGGAACTTTTTAAGCCCTTTATCATGAAGAAGCTGGTGGACAAGGACGTGGTCTACAACATCAAAAAGGCCAAGATCCTTGTGGAGGCGGAGACCCCGGAGGTTTTCGCCATTCTGGACGATGTGGTAAAGGAACATCCGGTACTCCTGAACCGGGCCCCCACGCTGCACCGGCTGGGTATTCAGGCTTTTGAGCCGGTTCTGGTGGAGGGGAAGGCGATCAAACTGCATCCGCTGGTCTGTAACGCCTTTAACGCCGATTTTGATGGGGACCAGATGGCCGTCCACGTGCCCCTTACCCAGGCGGCCCAGATGGAGTGCTGGACCCTGATGCTCAGCGCCAGGAACCTCCTGAACCCCGCCAACGGGAAGACCATCGTGTTTCCCTCCCATGACATGGTACTGGGGATCAACTTCCTTACCCGGATAAAGCCCAACGCCAAGGGTTCCAAGACCTCCAACGGCCAGTGCCGGCGCTACCACACTTCGGAAGAGGTTTTTATGGCGGTGG
This sequence comes from Treponema sp., assembly GCA_031258225.1. GTDB lineage: Bacteria > Spirochaetota > Spirochaetia > Treponematales > Breznakiellaceae > JAISFT01. The sequence continues at coordinate 1,948 of JAIRND010000022.1, forward strand.
AGGCCGGATCGCTGGACCGGGAGGCCCTGATCCGGGTGCGCCCCCCAAAATTCCCCGTGTGGGATAAAACCGGCCATGAGGCGCGTGTTGGAAAGGACGGCCTTATCGAGAGTTCCGCGGGGCGCCTGGTGTTCAACGAGGAACTGCCCGCCGACATTCCCTTTATCAACTACGAGCTTAAAGATAAAGAACTCCGGGGCCTGATTGAGTATATCTTTGGTGAAAAGGGGTCCTGGACCACGGTACGGATGCTGGATGCCATCAAAGCCACGGGGTATCGTTACGCCACGGTGTTTGGGGCTACTATCGGCGTGGACGACATTGTGGTGCCCAAAGAAAAGGCCGAGATGATCGACAGCGCCAACCGGGAAGTTGAGGGTATTCAGAAGCAGTACCGGGACGGTTACATCACCGGGGATGAACGGTACAACAAGGTTGTTGAGGTCTGGAACAAAACCAACGACAATCTGACCAATATCATGATGAAGACCCTGGAAGCGGACCGGGACGGGTTTAACTCCATCTACATGATGGCAAACTCCGGCGCGCGGGGGAGCCGCAACCAGATCCGCCAGCTTGCGGGGATGCGGGGCCTTATGGCCAAGCCATCGGGGGATATTATCGAACTTCCCATCCGGTCCAACTTCAAAGAGGGCCTGTCGGTTATCGAGTTTTTTATCTCCACCAACGGCGCCCGGAAGGGGCTTGCCGATACCGCCCTTAAAACCGCGGAGGCCGGCTACCTGACCCGGCGGCTTGTGGATATCGCCCAGGACGTGGTGGTTAACGAGGACGACTGCGGCACCATCAACGGAATTGCCTATTCGGCCATCAAGGACGGCGAGGATATCGTGGAGCCCCTGAGCGACCGTATTGTGGGCCGTTACACGCTGGAACGGGTCAAACACCCCATCACCGGGGAACTTATCGTTGACGTGAACGAGGAGATTACCGAGGAGATTGCCGCCACCATCGAAAGGGCGGGGATCGAGACAGTAAGGATACGGACGGTTCTGACCTGTGAGGCGAAGCACGGGGTCTGCCGAAAGTGTTATGGCCGGAACCTGGCCACCAACCGCTCGGTGGATATTGGGGAAACCGTGGGGACCATCGCGGCCCAGTCCATCGGCCAGCCCGGTACCCAGCTTACCATGCGGACTTTCCACATCGGCGGGGTTGCCACAAAGATCAGCGAGGAAAACCGTACCTTCCTCAAGTATCCGGTGTATATCCGGGAGGTATCCGGGGTTCACGTGGAAATGCCCGACGGGCACTGGCTCTTTACCCGTAAGGGCTACGCCGTGGTCAACCGGGTGATGAAAGAGTACAGGCTGGAAAGCCAGGATACGCTTCTTGTGGAGCATGGCAGGCGGATCATCCGGGACGAGCCCATTATCAGGCGCGGCGATAAGGAGATACTCTCCACGGAAATTGCCTACGCGATGGTGCTGGAGCGCGGCGCCGAGCGTACCCTTTACCTCATCGGCCAGGATCAGAAGATTGAAATACGAAACGGCTCGGACTTCCTGGTCAAGAAGGGGGATGTGGTAGGAGCGGAAAAGACCATCGCCACCTTCGATCCCTTCTCGGACCCGATCATCGCCGAAGCTACGGGTTTTGTGAATTACGAGGATATTATCCCCGGCACAACGCTGAGGGAGGAGATTGACGAGGAAACGGGAAACACGGAAAAGCGTATCACCGAATTCCAGATGGAAAGTAAACAGCCCCGGATATTGATTACCGACGAGGGGGGGACTGAACTGGCCTCGTACTTCCTCCCCGGCGGCGCCTACATTCAGGTGGACGAATTTGAACTTGACTCAAAGGGGGACCCGGTTCTTGATAGCGCCGGTAAGCCCCTGCGGACTAAAATCAACGCCGGCAAGATCATCGCCAAAACCTTGAAGGAATCCGCCAAGGCTATGGATATTACCTCCGGCCTTCCCCGGGTAAGTGAGCTGTTTGAGGCCCGCAAGCCTAAAAACCCCGCGGTGCTGGCCCAGGTATCCGGGCTTGTGTACTTCAAGGGCATTGTGAAGGGTAAGCGCGTGGTTACGGTAGAGGACGCCTTTGGGAAGGAGTACAAGCACCTGATCCCCATGACCAAGCGCCTCCTGGTACGGGACGGCGACACGGTAGAAGCCGGGGAGGCGCTCTGTGTTGGGGCCGTTAATCCCCATGACGTACTCCACATCGAGGGTGAGGCGACGTTGCAGCGTTACCTGATGGACGAGATACAGCAGGTTTACCGTCTGCAGGGGGTGTCCATCAACGACAAGCACATCGGCGTGATTATCCGGCAGATGATGCGTAAGGTGGAGATTGTGGCCGTGGGGGACACCAAGTTCATCTACGGTCAAATGGTGGACAAGTACCGGTTCCACGAGGAGAACAACCGGGTCATGGAGGAAGGCGGGCAGGCCGCGGTGGCCCGGCCCATGTTCCAGGGGATCACCAAGGCAAGCCTGAACATCGATTCGTTCCTCTCGGCGGCCAGTTTCCAGGACACGACAAGGGTTCTTACCAATGCCGCCATCGCGGGAAGTACCGATTACCTGCGGGGCCTTAAAGAAAACATCATTATCGGGCATCCAATCCCGGCGGGCACGGGCATGAAACGGTACCGGGACGTAAAACTTTTTGATGAGGACAGCCAGGATCTGGACCAGCAGATGGAGGAGATTCTGGAACAGCGGAAACTTGAGGCCGCCGCCGTTGCCGAATCCGACGATGACGATTTCATTGTGGAGGAGACGGAGGAATAAGCCCCGTTCCATCCGGGACAGAACCGGAAGTACCTATGGATCTTACGATTGTCCGCGCCGATCCGGCGGGTAATATCACGGTTTTTGTGCTTGACCGGATCGACGATCCCGCCCTCCGGCTCCGGGCCGCCGGGGCCCTCCTGGCGGAACCTTCCCTAAAGGCCGAACAGGTCGGTTTTGTGATCCCCCCGGCCCATCAGGCGGATGGGGGGGCACGGTCCGCGGCCCGGCAGCGGCGGCTTGAAATGATGGGCGGCGAGTTCTGCGGCAACGCGGCGCGGAGTTTTGGTCTCTACGCGGCCCAGGAAAGCGGCCTCCGGGGGAAGCAGGATATTCACATCGGGATAAGCGGCGTACCGGACCCCGTGCCGGTACACGTGGACCTTGACGCATCCACCGCGGAGGCGGAGATACCCGGCCCCAGGGCGGAGGCCACGCTTTCCTGGAAGGGCCGTTCCTTTCCCGTGTTGTATTTTGACGGAATTACCCACGTAATCGCCGAGGGCCTGGAAGGCGACCGGGACATGGTTCTTGGCCTTGTGGACACACTATCACAAAACGCCTGTCATCCGGTAGGTGCCTGTCATCCTACGGATGCCTGTCATCCTACGGATGCCGTGGGGGTGATGTTCTACGATCCGGTCCGCCGCTTTATGCGGCCGGTGGTCTACGTGGCGGCTATGGGATCCCTGGTTTTTGAATCAAGCTGCGGCTCCGGGACCGCGGCCCTGGCGGCCTATCTTTCCCGGGGATTGCCCCGCGGCGGGGAGCGCCTGCAAATTTCCCAGCCCGGCGGCGTGATCGAGGCGCGGGTAGAACGAGATGCCGGAACAATCACAAGCATCGGCATCGGCGGCCCGGTAAGCCTGGGCGAAAGGGTTGTTGTACGATGTTAGGCGAAATTTATTTTTTTTTGAAAAGTACTTGCAAATTCATAACATAACCTGTATTCTTGTAATATAAGCCATACAACATGGCTTAAAATATGTACCGTCTCCACTGTCCGACAAGGGATGTGGAGCTACCGTGAGAAAGGGGAAATGCCGTGTGTTGGTTTAGGTCAGCCATGAAACGTTACAATCTCGAGGAAAGGGACGTGACGCGGTTCCGTTCCATTTTCATTCTGTTGTATACAACTATACAGACCCCCCCCCAATTGATATATCCGCATATTTAGATACCATCGTCCTTTCCCTGGATAACAATGATCCGTGCTTACATAACTACAACAGTTCATATTTTGTTAAAAGCAATCCATCCGTAGACAAAAACGGAAGTATGGAATATTCCCCCCGCCGGGGCGACATCACTGGCGAACCTGACGAGTGCGCTGGAGACCACCCGTGGCAACCGCCGTGTACCGGAGGGAACCTTGCCACAGGACCCGGAGCAGTTACCCAAGTTTTTTTAATCAAGCGGAAAAAAGACGTAATCGGGATCGACTTTGAGGGTAGCGGAAAGACGGCCTATTTTGCCGTACAGATGGAGAACGAGGGCGAGAAAGGTCCTTGGGGGCCACATCGGCTTTGGTGCCATAACAACGGTGTTACCCGCTTATGCGGAAAACATAAAAATTTGTCGGCAAGACATAAACTGCAAGGGGGTTATTCATATGAAGAATAACAGGTTTTTCGTTTTGAGAATGCTGGCGCTGGTGCTGGCAAGTGGATTGGTGTGTGGGTTTGCTTCCTGTGCCGTATTTAGTTCAATTGCTGGTGCGACGGGTGTTGAGACAGATACGTCTAAAATGTTGCTCAATACGGCAAATGATATTTTGCTTGCCAACTCGAACATGCAAGTAGAAGCATTCAAGGTTGCCTTTGAGAGACAGTTGGACGGTTTGGCACTTGCGATACCTATGGACGCCTATCCGTCTACTGCCACCATCACGTATGAAAACAGGAAATATGTGATAGAATTTAATAAGGGCCCACAGGCCAGTGGAAGAACTTGGACATCCGCTCGCAGTTGTGTTGATATCACAAAAGACTGAAATAAGGCCGGTGTTGGGCAGTGATTGCCTGACACCGCCGTTTGATCGGGGTATTCCTGCTGAAGTACGCTCCACGGATAACACAGTTTGAAATAATATTTGCAAAAAAAGTCCACAAAAAGTATAGGGTAGTAATAGTAACACAAGGGACAAGGGGGGCAGTCGCCATGCGTGTTTACTTTTGTTAGCGGAGGCATTTATGATTTGTACTGTACCCTAAAACCGGTTAAGGCCGGCCAGAAAATTGCGGGTACGCTCCCTTTGGGGATTGTCGATTACCGCCGCCGCCGGGCCCTCCTCGATGAAGGAGCCGCCGTCCATAAAGAGTACCCGGTCGGCCACTTCGCGGGCAAAGGGAATCTCGTGGGTTACGATGACCATCGTCATCCTTTCCGCCGCCAGTGAGCGGATTACCCGCAGTATTTCTCCGGTAAGTTCCGGGTCAAGGGCGCTGGTCGGTTCGTCAAAGAACAGGAGTTCCGGGTCAAGGGCCAGGGCGCGGGCTATGGAAACCCGCTGCTGCTGTCCCCCGGAAAGTTCAAAGGGGTAGGACGCCGCCTTGTCGGAGAGCCCCATCTTGTCCAGAAGCGCCCCGGCCCGCCGTGCCGCCTCATCCTTTTTCCGGCGCAGTACGCGGACCTGGGCTTCGGTAATGTTTCGCAGTACGGAGAAATGGGGAAAGAGGTTGAAGTTTTGGAATACCAGCCCCACCTTGAGGCATATTTCCCGCAGTTCTTCGGTCCGGGCGTAGACACCGTCTTGTACCATGTTTCTGCCGCCCAGGGTAACGCTGCCGCCGTCCAGGATTTCAAGATGGGTAACGCAGCGGAGCAGGGTGGATTTTCCCGAACCTGAAGGCCCCAGGATCGCCACGACCTCCCCCCGGTTCACGCTGAACGAGATATCTTTGAGTACGTTTAAGGAACCGAAGGATTTAGAAACATTGCGGACCCTGATAATTTCCGCGCTTTGGTCATTCCCCACGCCGGGCCCCCTGTGTTCGCAGTTTGGTTCCACCTGTTCGCTCCGTTTCCTATGAGTAGTAGGAAAGTTTTTTTTCGTACCGGGCAAAGGCCGCGGAAACGGCCCAATTCATGATCAGGTAAAAAAGGCCGGCCACAAAGATGGGCATGGTGGAAAATTCACGGGCCGCCGCGTTTTGGGCGGCGTGGAACAGTTCCGCCACACCGATAACCTGGGCCAGGGCCGTATCTTTGACAAGCGTAATCACCTCGTTCCCCGTGGCGGGGAGTATCCGTTTGATCACCTGGGGCATGATAACCCGGAAGAAGGTCTGCCGGCGGGTAAAACCCAGGACCTTTGCCGCCTCGTACTGCCCGCGCGGGATGGACTCGATGCCCCCCCGGTAGATCTCCGCGAAGTAGGCGGCGTAGTTCAGTGTAAACGCGATGATCACCGCGGTAAAACGATTAAAGGAAAGGGCGGCCCTGACGACATTCCAAAAGCCGGGGGAAGCGATGCGCTCTCCCAGGCTGCTGCTGAGGAACTGGAACAGGTACTTGGGGGCAAAGTAGATAAAGATAAGCTGCAGGATGAGGGGGGTACCGCGCATGATCAAGAGATAGAATTTAACAATGCCGCGGAGGAGAGGTTTTCCGGACATCCGCCCCAGGGCGACCGGCAATGCCAGGGGAAGGGAAAACAGGAGGGTGAGGAAAAAAACCTCCAGCGAAGTTCCCGCCCCCGTGAGCATAACGCCGATCATCCGAATCACAATTCTATCTCCGGGTTTGGCCGCGGGAAATTCCCCCTACCCGCGGCGCTGTTGGATTTGCGGGTCCTGTGGCTATTTTCCAATAATGGAAATATCGGCCCCCAGCCATTGGGTGGCGATGTTGGCGACCGTACCATCCCGGGCCATTTCCAGAAGGATTGCCCATACCCGGTCCGCCAGGGCCCTGTCGTTTTTCCTGAAGCCGATGCCGAATTCCTCCTCCCCCAGGGTTTCCGTAAGGATGCGGAAATTCTTGCCCGAACGGTTGATGTTGTCGTTGGCAACCACCAGGTCAATGACCACCGCGTCCACCCCGCCAACATCCAGGTCCATAAGGGCGGTGAGGAAGTCTTTGTACTCTATCACTTCGTTAAGGCTGGCCTTGAACTGGGGGGCGTCGTCAATGGCGTCTATCGAGGAGGAGCCCATCTGGGTTCCCACGGTTTTTCCCGCCAGACCGGCCAGGGTGGTTACGGGGGAATTTCCCTTAACGACGATAACCTGGGCGTTTTTCAGGTACGGAGGGGTAAAGAGCAGGTTTTGTTTCCGTTCCTCGGTGATGGTGAACCCGTTCCAGATACAGTCGATTTCACCGGTGTTGAGTTCCTGTTCCTTGGCGTTCCAGTCGATGGGCTGCAGTACCAGTTCCACTCCCAGCCGCCGGGCTACTTCCTTTGCCAGGTCCACATCGTACCCGACGATCTCGTTACGCTCGTCGCGGAACCCCATGGGGGGGAAGGAATCGTCCAAGCCCAGGACAAGTTTTTTCCGGCTCAGGATGGAATCCAGGGATCGGTCCTCACCGGTCGTCCCGCCCTCCCGCCGGGCCGCCGCAGTCGCCGTGAGCGCCGTCATCAGGATCAGAACTACCGCCATGCCAATTTTTTTCATAGCGCGCCTCCTTAAATTTGTGGTTACGGTGGTTTTGGCCGCCCGGCCGCCCCACCAACCGGACAAATTTATCGTATTTCACGGCAAAAGTAAACGTGCCGCAGGGCCGGCGCCCATGTGAACCGCGCCTAAAACGGGCTTAAATGATGACTTTGTAACCCGCCTCTTTCACCGCCTTTTCCATCATGGTCAGGCTGGCGGTTTCATCGTGTTTTACGTCGGCGCTGTTCTTTTTAAGGCTTACCTTGGCGGATTTAACCCCTCCAATGCCTTCCAGGGCCTCCTTTACGTGCTGTGCGCAGTGTTCGCAGGACATCCCGTCGATCTTCAACGTGGTTTTCATCGTTTTCTCCTGCCGGTATCATACCTAATCGCGGCGAATTTAGGTATACTCAAATAACAGGGGGCTGCCGGTGCGGTACAGAATAGATTCGGTGTCTGGGAATAAACTTTCGATCCTTGGCCTGGGTTGTATGCGCTTTCCCAGACTGCTGGGGGGCATTGACATGAAGAAGACCGAGGAGCTTGTTATGCGCTCCGTGGAGGGCGGGGTAAACTACTTCGATACCGCCTGGCTGTATCCCGGCAGCGAGGACGCCCTGGGCGGCATCCTGGACAGGCACCGGGTCCGGGAGAAGGTCTACATTGCCACCAAACTCCCGGTGGTTATGCTCCGGGGCCGGGCCGACTTTGACAGGTACTTTGATCAGGAACTCGCGCGCCTGCGTACCGGGTATGTTGACTACTACCTTATGCACATGCTTACCGATACGGAACTCTGGAACAAGCTGAAGTCCTGGGGGATTGAGGAATGGATCGCCGGGCAGAAAAAAAGCGGCAGGATCCGGCAGGTTGGGTTTTCCTATCACGGCACCCTGGACGAATTTTTGAAACTGCTTACGGACTACGATTGGGAATTCTGTCAGATTCAGTACAACTATTCGGACGAAAATTTCCAGGCCGGGGTAACGGGGCTCCGCGCCGCCGCCGGGAAGATGCCGGTCATGATCATGGAACCGCTCTTGGGGGGGAAGCTGGCGGGGGGAATAAGCGGGGGGGCGGCACGGATATTCAGGGAGGCCAACCCCGACTGGTCCCCTGCGGCCTGGGGCCTTGCCTGGGTGTGGAATCAGGCCGAAGTAACCCTGCTGCTTTCCGGCATGGGCGAACTGTCCCAACTGGAGGAGAACCTGAAACTGGCGGACACGGCGCGGCCGGGGATGCTGGGGGAGGCGGAACTGGGGGTATACCGGCGGGTTCTTGAACTGCTTAACCGTTCCTACAAGATCCGCTGTACGGGCTGCAATTACTGTATGCCCTGTCCGCGAGGGGTGAATATCCCCGGCAGCTTTGCCGCCTATAACACCTCCTACGCCATTGGCTATGTGGCGGGGATGCAGCAGTTTATCACCAGTACCGCCCTGACCTCCGAGCGTTCAAGCAGTCCAAGCCTCTGCGTCAAGTGCGGCAAGTGCGAGGCCCACTGTCCCCAGCATCTTGAGATTATCAGATATCTGGAGGATGTGCGCGGACGGATGGAACCGTTTTGGATCCGGGGTATCGGCGCCGCCGCCCGCGCCTTTCTGGGGAAAAAGCGAAAAGCGAAAAAGCGAGCTGAAAATTGACAGGGCGGCCGTAACCTGGTAGACTGGTAGAGTAGAAGGGAGGAGAGATCTTGATGCGCAAGACCTTGATGCCGGACGTTGTGGAACAATGGGAAGACACCCATTACGCATACAGTGATTACCTTGACACTGAGGACGATTACCGGGCGGAGATAATCGATGGCCGCTTGTGTGTCATGAGCCCCCCTTCCCGCTACCATCAGGATGTCCTGGGGAGTTTGTTTGTCAAACTGGCCCTTTTTGTGGAGGGAAAACCGTATAAGGTCTATCCGGCCCCCTTTGGCGTCAGGCTGTTTCCGAAAACCGATCTAAGCGACGATGTGTATGTTGAACCCGATATCACCGTAATCCGCGATCCGTCGAAACTTGACGACCGGGGCTGTAACGGCGCGCCGGATATGATCGTCGAGATAATGTCCCCATCAAACCGCCAAAATGATATGCTGGTAAAGTTCCGTATGTATTTGAAGGCCGCCGTGCGGGAGTACTGGATTGTCGATGTGGAAGAAAAAACGGTCCATGCCTGTATTCTTGACAACAACCAGTACCGGGTTTCCGTGTACGATGAAACCCAGACCGTGCCGGTTTCCGTACTGCCGGGCTGTTGTGTTGAATTGAAGTCCGTGTTTACCGCTTAAGACCCCTGACAGCCTGTTGCGCTTGCAGGTTTTTGCTTAGGCGGCGGGAAGCGCCGGGGCTTACCGCTCTTCCCGCAGCAGGGGGTTCTCAAAACCGGCGTTTCCGATCTTCTGTAAAACACCGTTCACCTCTTCCGAGGGGATTTCCGAAAGTACCACCCGGAAAAACTCCCCGTTCCGCTCATAAGCCGGGTTAAGACCGGCGTTTTTAAGCCGTTCCGCGGCGGCCAGGGCGTTTCGGACCTCCCGGAACGAGCCTACCTGTATCCGGTAGATCGTGTTGGGCTTGACCGTTACCGGAGGAACCGGGACGGGCGCCGGGGCGCTTACGGCAGGGCCGGGCACGGATGTGGCGGGCGCGGGTACGGTGGGTACAGGCGCGGCGGGCAGTGGCGTGACGGACGCGGGTACCGCCGGGGAAGGATCGGCGGCGGGGGCCTCCGTCCTGGGCGCCGGAATGACGATGGGCTCGGAACTTACCACCGGCCGTACCTCAATGGGAATGTTGATCTGGACCGGCTGCGTGGTTTGGGCCGGGGCCTGTGTACTCTGGACTACCGGCTGTGAAGGTTCCTGGGGCGTTATCGGCTGTACAATGGGTTGTACCGGTTGAATGACCTGCTGTACCGGCAGCACCTGCTGAGCGGCCTGGGCCGGCTGCTGCTGCCGGGGGACTTGGGTTTGGGGCTGCTGGAAGTACTGGGTTATCTGCTGCTGGGGCGGCTGAACCTGAACCACCACCGGTTCCCCGCTCTGGACCGGAGGATTTTGGTACACGGGGGCCTGGGGAGTCTGGTATGACGGGTAGGGGGCGTAGATCTGGGAGGTGGCGCTGGTATAACCCCCCTGGGATATGGCGTTGCTCGTGGTATCCGCCTGGTAGGTGCCGCCGGTCCCCTGGCTGTAGGTAGGGGTGTTCTGCGCCAGTTCCACCACAACCGGGGCTGTTCCGGTACTCACCATGTCCAGTAAGTAGGCCGCCGCCTGGGAAAGATCGATGATTCGGGAAGAAACAAAGGGTCCCCGGTCGTTCACCCGCACGTTGACCTTTCTGCCGTTGTTCATGTTGGTAACGGTAAGAAGCGTACCGAAGGGCAGGGTAGGGTGGGCGGCGGTGTACAGGGAGGAGTTGAAGGTCTCCCCTGAAGCTGTTGGGCGTCCGTCAAATTCCGTCCCGTACCAGGAGGCAATTCCCTCCTGGCGGAAGTTCGAAAGATCGGTGGAATTCTGGGCCCCGCAGAGGGCAATGGCAAAGAACCCCGCCGTAAGGGCAGCGACGATCCGTTTCATGACCTTATTATCGGCGAAATTCGATAAGAAAAAAAGAAAAGTACTTGACATTCCCGTGGGGCCGTAGTATGTTCTTGTATAAAGAAACGCTTCTATGTGTAGAAGCACTGTGCTGAAACACTGAGAAACACGTGGAAGACACAAGGATTCCCGCCCGGCGGGGAAAGGAGTACGACAATGGACAATAACGGCGCGGCCGCGAAAAGAGCGGACGGGTTATCCGGTGGTGAAAACGGCGTGACGGCCGGCCAGGGGGAAAAGCGGGAACTGGGGAAGACGGCAAAAAAGGGTCTCCAGATTCGGGACATGCTTCTTATCGGCATTCTCCTTGCCGCCGGGGTGGTGCTGCGGACCGCGGTGGGGACGTACATCAACTTTGGGATGAAGCCCAACTTTATCATCGCCATGTACTGTCTTACGATCCTGTTGATCAAGCCCGGCCTGGTGGAAGCGGCGATTATCGGCCTTCTGTCCGGGGCCCTCTGCCAGTTTTTTCCGGGCCAGCCGTATATCAACTTTGTAAGCGAACTGCTGGGGGCCCTGGCCATGTGCCTCCTTATCCGTATCCCCGTGGTAAGGGGTAACACGGGGGTGGTACGGACAACGCTGGAGGCGGCGCGGATCATCGGCTGTACGTTCCTGAGTACCCTGATCAGCGGGTTCAGCTTTATCGGCGTGATGTACCTGATGTACTACGCGGGGGCCGGTATAACGCCCACGCCCCTTGCCATCTTTCTGGCCATTATCTTTGGGACTGCCCTTATCAATTCCATTATTGTGCAGATTCTCTACATACCCTTAAAGCTGGCCCTGAAGCGGAACGATGATTAGTCTTACTAATTTGAGTTTCCGTTACCGGGGAGGGCGGCGGGACGCCCTGGCGGGGATTAACCTGGAGATCCCCGACGGGGATTTTCTTGGGATCATCGGTCCCTCCGGGGCCGGAAAGTCCACGTTGACCTATGTGCTGAACGGAGTGGTTCCCCACCACTACGGGGGCGATTTTTATGGCCGGGCCCTGGTAAACGGCCTTGATACGGTGGACGCCGGGACGGAAAAAATCGCCGGGGAATTGGGAAGCGTTTTCCAGGATATTGACGGGCAGATGGTTGCCTCCGTAGTGGAGGACGAGATCCTCTTTGGAATGGAGAACTTCCGTGTTCCCCATGAGGAGATCGAAGGACGGTTGACGGCCGCCCTGGGCATGGCGGGAATAGAGGAGCTGCGCTACCGGACCCTGAGTACCCTGTCCGGCGGCCAGAAACAAAAGGTGGTTATCGCGGCGATTACCGCGCTGCGGCCCCGGATTATCGTCCTTGACGAGGCTACCGGCGAACTGGATCCGGCTTCCAGCCGCCAGGTTTTTTCATTTCTGCGGGACCTTAACCGGCAATTCGGTATCACGATCATCGTGGTGGAACAGAAGATCATGCTGATCTGTGAATTCGCCAAACACATGGCGGTTATGGACAGGGGTTCCCTGATTCTCCACGGCACGGTAACGGAGGTACTGCAGCGGCCGGATCTGCTTGAGGAAGGGGGGATCAACATCCCCCGCGTAACAAGCCTGGGTAAGGCCCTGCGGGAGCGGGGCTTTGATACGGGACCCCTGCCCTACGATCTGGATCAGGCCGGGGCGATGATGAGAAATTTGTTTCCGGAGTGTCGTAATGCTGCGTTTTGAGGATGCCGGGTTTGACTATGGGGAACGGGTGGTTATTGACCATGTTTCCTTTGCCGTGGAGCGGGGGGATTTTGCCGCCCTGCTGGGGGAAAACGGGGCCGGAAAATCCACCCTGTGCCGGCTCTCCAACGGCCTTCTAAAGCCGCGCCGGGGCAGGGTCCTGTTGGGGGGCCGGGATACGCGGCAGGTCAAGGCCAGCGTGCTTGCCCGCCGGGTAGGGTACCTGTTCCAGAACCCGGACCGCCAGCTCTGCAAAAATACCGTGAAAGAGGAGATACTCTTTGGCCTGGATTTTGTTCTGGACGCCGCGGACGGCGCCGCAGGCGACGCCCGTGGCGCCATGTCCCCCCCACGGCGGGAGGAGGAGAAGAAGCGCCGGCTGGAGGAAATGCTGGATCTGTTCCACCTGGACGGGGGCCGGGAGCCGTTCGGCCTTTCCCGCGGGGAACGCCAACAGGTTGCCCTTGCCGGCGTTCTGGCCCGGAAACCGGAGTTCCTTATCCTGGACGAGCCCACCACGGGGCTGGACTACCGGGAGTGTACGGCGATCATGGACATTATCGCCGGCCTGAACGCGGGGGGCACGACGATTCTTATGATCAGTCATGACATGGAAGTAGTGGCCGATTACGCCCGCCGGGCCCTGGTCCTGAGCGGGGGCCGCCTAATCGCCGACGATTCGGTACGGCGGATCATGGGCAACCGGGGCCTGTTGGAACAGGCCTCCCTGCTCCCCGCCCAGATCCCGGGCCTGGCGCGGATGCTGGGTCCCCCTTTCGCGGAGGCCTTTACCGTAGAGGAATTGCTTAGCCTCTGCGTGGAAAGGGGGCGCCGATGATAACCGGTTTACTGGATTACGCGCCGGGGGATTCGTTTCCGCACCGGCTTAACCCCATTACCAAACTTGTCCTTTCCTTCGGCCTCTGCGCCTCCTGTTTTTTAAGCGGAAATCTCGTGTTGATTCTGGGGATCATCCTCCTTAACCTGCTGGTCTCCGCCCTGGCGGGAATAAGCGGCAGATCCCTGCGGATTTTGGGATCGCTGGTAAAATTGTCGCTGGTACTTTTTGTGCTCCAGGTGTTTTTTGTCCGGGAAGGACGGGTTCTTCTGCGGTTTCCCGCGGATATCTACATTACCGACAGGGGGGTTCTCTTTTCCCTGACCTTTGTGTCCCGCCTTATCGCCGCCACCATGCCCCTGACCCTGATGCTTTCGGTAACCCGCATGAGCGACATTTCCAATGTCCTTAACCGGTATTTCCACATTCCCTACAAGTACACGTTTGTACTTACCACGGCGATCCGCTTTATCCCCCTCTTTGCCGATGAGATGGCCGCCATTGTCGATGCCCAGGTGGCGCGGGGCGTGGATTTTGATACCCGCGATTTTCTGAAAAAGCTGCGCCTGCTCTTGCCCCTCTGTGTACCCCTGCTCATTTCATCGGTCAGACGGATAGAGGGGGGCGCCATTTCCGCGGAGCTGCGGGGCTTTAACATGCGCCGTCCGGATTCCGGCAGTAAACGCTATCCCTTCCGGGCGGCGGACCTTGCCGTACTGGCTGCCCTGGCCGTACTTATCGTGGCGGCGGCGATCTGGTAAAGCGCGGGGCCCGTGTAAGACCGTACCGATACGGGCCGCCGTTTTACCAGATTACCCGATGGGAAGTTTCTTTTCCGGTTTTCCGCCGCGGGCGGCGGGGCTGCCGATACCCTTGATCTTCTCTATCTCGTCCCGGATTGCCGCGGCCTTTTCAAATTCAAGATTTTTGGCGTATTCCAGCATTTCGGCTTCCAGGGCCCTGACCAGCTTGTTCCGCTCGGCGGGGATCAGCACGTTGTAGGATTTCTTAAGGACTTCGATGGAAGCCGCGGCGGCGTTCTGATCTTCCTCGCTGTGCCGCTCCAGGATATTCGCGATAGCCTTCTTTACCGTGGTGGGGGTAATGCCGTGTTCCCTGTTGTAGGCCATCTGTATTTCCCGCCGGCGGTTGGTTTCTTTAATGGCCGCCTCCATAGCGTCGCTGGTCCGGTCGGCGTACATGATCACCTTGCCGGCGGCGTTCCGGGCCGCCCGGCCGATGATCTGTACCAGGCTGGTAAGGGAGCGCAGGAATCCTATTTTGTCCGCGTCAAGGATGGCGATAAACGAAACTTCCGGCAGGTCGATCCCCTCCCGGAGCAGGTTGATCCCCACCAGAATGTCGAAATCTCCGGCCCGCAGGCTGGTTAGTATTTCAACCCGCTCTATTGTTTCAACTTCGCTGTGGATATAGCGGACCTTAAGGCCCAGGCCGGAAAGGTAGTCCGACAGGTCCTCCGCCATTTTTTTGGTCAGCGTAAGGATCAGGGAACGCTCGCCCCGTTTGATCCGCTGGCGTACCTCGCCGTAGATATCTTCCATCTGACCGTCCGCGGAGCGTACCTCAATTTCCGGGTCCAACAGTCCTGTGGGCCGGATCAGTTGTTGAACCACCCGGACGGACTGGCCGGTTTCCACCGGGCCGGGAGTCGCGGACACAAAGACGGTCTCGTTCAGGCGTTCCACAAATTCATCGTAGCGCAGGGGCCGGTTATCCAGGGCGGAGGGCAGGCGGAAGCCGTAGTCCACAAGGCTCTGTTTGCGGCTCCGGTCCCCGGCGTACATGGCCCCAATCTGGGGCAGGGTTACGTGGCTTTCGTCAATAAACGTAAGGTGCCCGCCCCGCCCGTCTTTTTTTCCGGGCAGGTAGTCGATTAGGGTATCCGGGGGCTCGCCGGGGTTCCGGCCCGCCAGGGGCGCGGAGTAATTTTCAATGCCGGGACAGTAGCCCATCTCGCTGAGCATCTCAATATCGTACTCCACCCTGGTTTTTAGCCGGTTCGCCTCCAGGTTCTTCCCGCCGGCGTTCAACGACTCGTAACGTTCCGCCAGTTCTTCCCTGATGCCGTCCAGGGCCCGGTGGATCATCTCCACGGGCATGACGAACTGTTTGGCCGGGTAGATCATGGCCCGGTCCAGATCGTCCAGAAATTTCCCGGAAACCGGGTCGTAGCGGCGGATCCGCTCCACTTTGTCCCAGTCCAAATCCACGCGGTAGGCTTCCTCAAGGTAGGCGGGGTAGATCTCCAGCGTATCCCCCCTGCGGCGGAAACGTCCCCGTTCCAGCACCGCGTCGTTCCGCTCGTACTGCAGCTCAATAAAGCGCCGCATCAGGGCCTCCACGTCGATACGGTCCCCCCGCGCGAAGGTGGCGGTCATCTTTTTGTAGATCTCCGGCGTCGCCAGGCCGTAGATACAGGACACGGTGGCCACGATGATCACGTCCTGCCGCTCCATAAGGCTCCTGGTGGCGGACAGCCTCATCCGCTCGATCTCGTCGTTTATGGAGGCGTCCTTTTCGATGTAGAGGTCCCGGCTGGCCACATAGGCCTCCGGCTGGTAGTAATCGTAGTAGGAAACAAAGTACTCCACCGCGTTGTGGGGGAAAAACCCCTTGAATTCCCGGTAGAGCTGGGCCGCCAGGGTCTTGTTGTGGCTCAGGATCAGGGTGGGCATCTGCACCGCCTCGATGATCTTCGCCATGGTAAAGGTCTTGCCTGAACCGGTAACCCCCTGCAGGGTCTGGTACCTGTCCCCGGCCTTTATCCCCGCCGCCAGGGCGGCAATGGCCTCCCCCTGGTCGCCGGCGGGCCGGAAGGGGCTTACAACTTCAAACGGGCGCATTGGGGAAGTATGGGGGATTCTCCGGACTCAGTCGAGGGGCCGTGTACAGGGCGGCGGTGTTTACTAAAGGCTTCGGTTAAGTGTCCGCCCCCGGACCCCCGCTTTATCATGAACCTTGGGGTATTGTATAGTTAAGGCAGGAGGGTACCATGTCAACACAACAGATACCGGAGTGGAAAGCCGCGGCCGACGAAATTTGGGCCCTGATGAAAGATACCGACCGGCAGATGAAAGAGACCGACAGGCAGATGAAAGAGACCGACAGGCGGATGCATGAGACCGACAGACTGATAAAAGAAAACGCCGAGCAGATGAAAGAGACCGATAAACGGCTTGAAGCCCTGAAAAAAACCGTTGAGCGGGTAACCGCCAACGTCGGCGGCCTCAACCGGTCCCTGGGCGAACTTATCGAGACACTCATCGCCGCCCGCCTGTGGGAGAAATTCCCGGACCATAACCTTAAACGGGCATACCAGCGGGTACCGATATTCGATGAACACAGCCGCGTGATGACGGACAT
>JAIRND010000041.1 GCA_031258225.1 Treponema sp.
TCCCGCCACGCCTTCTGCCTCATCTCGTACTCCGCCCGTACCTTCTCATTCGCGCTTAATTCATACAAGTTATCCACCGCCTTCCGTATCTCAGGGTTCCTTTTCGCCGCCGCCTCAAACTCTTCCCTCCTCCCCGCCAGAAAAAATTGCGCCCACTTCCACCACGCCGTCCCGTCATCACTGGCAGGTACTTTCGCCAACTCCAGTGTGTATATCTCCTCCGGTAGTTCCTCAAAACATTGTCCGTTCCCAGGGTTGTAAAACCGAAAACAATTGAAATAATCCTCAACCTTGGGAAATAATACGTACTTCGTTATACAAATACAGATGACCTTCTGTATCACATCGTAGCGTTCTCCCTTCCCTATCTGCTCCACGACCAGTTTCGATTTGTAAAACGAAAGGCGCTTCCCGATGTTTTTTACCGGGTTAACCTGTATCTCGATGTCAATTATCTTGCCGGTCTTGGTTTGGACCTTCACGTCTACGATGCCAAGTTTGTCGTCTTCTGTCTCGGATTTAAGGTGGGTGTCCAGAAAGGTCAATTCGTATTCCTCATCCGGCAGGTCTACCAGGGACTTTAGGAAGCTAATGAGTATGCTCTTGTTGCGTTCATCGCCGAACAGGAGTTTGAAGATCCAGTCATCGGTGGGCGGCAGTATGGGGTAGTCCATGTCTCAGAGTATATGACGAAAGGAGGTAATCTGCAAAGGCCGCCGGGAGCGGGCCGGCCTTTATCCTGTAATTTCATTCACCAACTGCCGGAATTCCAGTTGGGTTTCTTTATCGGGGGGACGGGGGCCGTAGAGGGCTTCTTCGAATATTTCGCCGCAGCGCAAAATGGCGGCGGAGGTTTCTTCACCGGGGGCTGCCTGTTTTACGGCGGCGGCCAGCAGGGCGCAGAATTCACCGGGACCCAGGCTGGGTTTCCACGTTGTCTGGTACATCCGTTCTCCCCACAGGATAAGCCGGGCAAAGAGGCTGAGGCTTTGCCGCAGTTCACGTTTCCGGGCCTTGGACCAGGCGCCAAGAAGGTCCTCCGTCATGTTTTGCAGTTCCCCATCGGTAATGTTGAGCCGCACGGCGGAAGACCGGCCCAGGGAACCGAAGAAGTTACGGAGGGCCTGTTTCAAGCCGGCCAGACCGCCGCGGATAAGGCGGAATAGCTTGAGGGCAAAGGGAATTTTGTCTGAACCGGCTTTGACGCCAAGGAGGGGTTTTACCATGAACCACAGGAACACCACGATGACCAGGGCCAGGCCGATGTAGGGAAGATAATCCCAGAAGGGCCAGGGTTCGGTTTCCTCTACGCCGAAGGCCTGCATCATGGCCTGGGGATCGAGGGGCGCGGACGGTTGCTGTTGCGGGAATTCGATGGATCGTTCCACCGGCTGGCTGGGGCGGCTGAGGAGCCGGGCAAGCCACGCGAAAAACGCGGCGATGGCGGAGATGGGCAGAAGGTTGTTGTTCGATGCGCAGAGGGCGGCCAGAAGTCCGGCGGCAATGCAGAATAATGCCCCTGCCCCTATGCGCTTACGGCGCTCCGGGACGGGGACGGCAATGCCTTCGCCGGCGAAGTACTGTTCCTGGCGGAACAGGCCGAGGAGGGAAAAAACGGCGGCCGCTATTACAATGACCAGCATGGTAAGAAGGATCTGGAAAAGTGAAAGAGGGGCTTTAAGAATATCGCAGACAAGAACAAGGATAAAAACGACGCCCAGTTGAATACTGTAATGCCGGATCATCGAGCGGCTCTGCGTCTCCGTACCCATCATGACGCTGGAGTCTTCCAGCATGATCCGCCGCAGTTCCTCACCCCGGTAACGGCGCAGGTGGTCCTCAAAGATCTCCCGCGTCCGGAACAGGTCCCGTAACCGGATGACAAAAACCCAGATGTACAGGGCCGCCAGGGTCGCGATGATTGTTCCCGGGGCCGGGAAAAACTGCCGCGCAATACCCGGCAGGGTAAGGGGAAGTTTGAATGACAGAACAGATGAGAGCAGGTAGGCAGCGATAAGGGCCAGGATTCCCCCCCGGACATGGGCGGCACTGTGGCTGGTCCGGGGATCCAGGAATTCCAGGTAGAGGGTGACCGCGGCGCTGACAAATAGGGCGGGCACATAGATCGCCAGGGCCAGGCCGGGACCGGAGGGGAAGATGTTCGGCAGCAGATGGCGGATCAGGGCCTGGGCCGCGGGTAAAAGACAGACAAGGATGGACCAGGGCAGGTACAGGGCCAGGACCCGGTAGAGGGGATTGCCCGGCGCCATGTGGAGATCCGCGTGGTCCTCCGCCGGGTCCTCGCCGCGGTTAGAGAATATCATAGCCGCCCTCCCGCATCTGGTAGCGGGGCGCGCTGCCCGGCGCAAGGGGACTCAGCCGCCGCTCGTCAAGGACCAGGTACTCCAGACTCAGGCGGTAGGCCCGCAGGGTGTTAAGGGCGATGTAGTCCTCCTCCGGCAGTTCCGGGCCGGTGTAAACCAGCCGGGTTCCGTAGGGCAGGCGCTTCCCCTGGTCCAGCAGGGACCGGGTACTGCCCCGCAGGGTCCCGCCGTTTTGATCGCCGGGAGGTTGACCGGGAGGTTGACCGGCAGGTTGAGGCGCATTCCCCTGTTCCGTCTGATTTTCAGGACCCCGGGGCCGCTTGATGGCGGCCAGCCGTTCCAGGATGGGGAGCAGCGTGAAGGGGCTGGGTTTGATCAGCGTCGCGGGGCCGGTTTCCGGGGTTTCGGTCCCCCAGGGTGTGTAGAGGATGATCCCAAGGTCCTGGCGATCACGGGAGGCCATAAGGCAGAGGGCCGCCGCGGCTTCGATGGCCCGCTCGAACCACAGTTCCCGTTTGGACAGGGTGTACTCGTAGGGGTCCAGGTTAAGAAAGACCACCAGGGGATAGGAGATCGCCGCCTCGTACTCGTTTACGAGAAGGGAGGGAGTTCCCGGCGCCTGTCCGGGGGGGTTTTGATCCGCCTGGTTCCTGATCGAGGCCTTCCAGTTGATCCGCCGGGGTTCGTCCCCCGGGCGGTACTCCCGCAGGGAGCGGCGGCGGGTCAGGTCTTCGTACAGGGGGTTACGGCTGGACAGTTTACCCAGGGGAATCCCCCCGGGGTTGGGAACGCCGGCCATGCCGGGCGCCGGGTAAACCACAAGACGCGTGCGTTCCTCCGCGGTGGCGGCGAAGGGGAAGATACCCAGCGGATCGGAACAGCGCAGTTGGGCGGGTCCCAGGCTGCCGATACAGCGTTCCGAACAGTAGGCCCGCCAGGTAAAGGCCAGGCGGGAGCGGCCCGGCAGGGTGGCAAGCCGTTTGTGGTCCTTAAACACCGCAAGGTCCCCCGGCCAGTCCCCCATAGCCAGCATAAAGGCCGGGAGCGGTCCGGTATTCTCCACGGTTAATTCAACATCGGCCCACTCAAAACGGAAGCAGCGGATCTCCCGGTCCCGGCGGATCACCCGGAGTCTGCGGATCAGGTACTCGCTGTACAAACGGGCCCCAAGGATCACAAAAAGGGCGAACAGGGCCAGGAACTGCAACAGGTACAGGGGGGCAAAGAGGTACACCACGGCGCATATCCCGGCCAGCGCGAACAGCCGTCCCGGTCCCGTCTTCTGGATACGGGCCCAGCCGGTGATCCTCATGAGACGGTCCTCACACGTTGATCCTCATGGGGCGGTGTACTCCGGGACGGGTACCCGGTCCAGGATAGAGGCGATGATCCGGTCGGCGGTAATGCCCCGGACCAGGGCCTCCGGCGAGAGAAGCATACGCTGGCGGAACACCGGCGGCGCCAGTTCTTTGATATCCTCGGGGGTTACAAAGGCCCGGCCCCGAATCGCCGCCAGGGCCTGACCGGCCCGGTACAGGGCAAGGCTGCCCCGGGGGGAGACGCCCACCCGCAGGTTGGGTTCCTGCCGGGTGGCCTCTACCAGGGCAAGGGTATAGCCCTTAACCGCCGCCTCCACGTGGATTTTCGTAACCGCCTCCTGGAGGCCTAGAATCTCGGAAGCCTCCGCCACTTTTTTCAGGTCCGTTACGGGGTGGCTTAGACGGCGCTGGTTTTCCAGTATCTGTCCTTCGGCCTCCCGGTCCGGGTAGCCCAGGTCCATAGAGAGGAGGAAGCGGTCTTTTTGCGCCTCCGGCAGCGGAAAGGTCCCCTCGAATTCCACGGGGTTTTCGGTAGCCAGCACAAAGAAGGGCTCCGGCAGGGCTACCCGTTTTCCCTCCGCGGAGATCTGGCCTTCCGCCATAGCTTCCAGCAGGGCGGACTGGGAACGGGGGGTGGCCCGGTTGATCTCGTCCACCAGGACAAACTGGTTTACTATGGGGCCGGGACGGTACACAAAGTTCCCCTCCTGCCACACCGAGACGCCAAGGATGTCCGCGGGCAGCAGGTCCGGGGTACACTGGATCCGGGCAAAACTGAGCCCCAGGCTCCCGGCAAAGGCCCTGGCCAAAATGGTTTTGCCCGTACCGGGGACATCTTCCAGCAGCACATGCCCCCTGGCAAGGAAGGCGGCGATAAGCGTATCAATGGCCCCGCCCTTTCCCAGGAACACCTGTTCGATATTCGTTTTGACACGACCGGCAAATTCGCCAATTGCCGCGGGACCGCCAGCTGCGGGATTACCCGGCGCGGAATTTCCGCTTCCCTGTTCTTTCATTATGGGTATAGTATATTTCATTTTTCCGGTTATTGGGATAGACTTGGACACATGGGGAGTTTGGGGGTCATTAATTCGGATCCGGAAATCAGGAAGAGTTTAGAGGCAGCTTTTGGGGACGGGGCCAAAACAGACGATTACAACCAGCAAGATTATGATTTAATTTTTTTTTCAGATGAGGAGGAAATTCTCAACTTCCTTAACTACGACCTGCCCGAAATCGTTATCATCAACTTCTCCGATCCTGCCATCCCTGTTGACGGGATTCTGGCCCGTATCCGCGACAATAACTGGTTCTCCAATTTTGGCATTGTGGGGCTTTACCGTAACGAGGCAGACACGGAAACACGGCTTCTTGAAAAGCACCGGTTCATCAATGTGTTGACCATGCTGGACACGCGCCAGATCCGTTCCCATATCCGCAAAACCATCCAGATCATCGAGCAGAATTTTCAAATCATCTTCCAGCAGGAATTTAACCAGAGCCTTTTGAATGAAATATCCGGCAGCTTTACCATCGGGAACGATATTTTGGCTATCCCCCTGTACGCCGGCATGGGAACCATGCTCCTTGCCCAGCGGGGGCTTATCGATGCGGATAAAAAGATGCCCCTGCAGCTTGCCCTGTCGGAACTGATCGTCAACGCCGTGGAACACGGAAACTGCGGAATCACCTATGACGAAAAAACCGCCGCCATGGACCAGGGTCTGTCGGTAGTGGAACTGGTGACGGAAAAATGCAAAGACCCCGTTATCCGGGCCAGGAGCGTGGAGTTTGTCTGGAATATAGGCCAGGAAAGCACTTCCTTTGTGATCCGGGACGAGGGAAAGGGATTTGACGTGCGGGCCCATTTGAAAAAAATCGCCGGCCAGGATCTGATGTCGCTCCACGGACGGGGAATTAAAATGGCAACCCTCTATGCCGCGGAGCTAAAGTACAACGATATTGGAAACCAGGTAACCATGACGATCCGCCACGATACCCAGGTGGAACGGGGGGTCCCCCTGGGCTTTGTCCATGAAAGGGTGCAGATCGTAAAAAAAGGGGACATTATACTCCGGGAAGACGAGCCCAGCGATTACCTGTACTACATCGTAAGCGGCGCCTATTCGGTGTACCACAACCTGAAAAAGGTGGCTTCCCTTTCGCCCAGGGACATTTTTATGGGGGAAATGTCGTTTCTCCTGAACCGGCGGCGCTCCGCTTCCGTGCGGGCCGACGGCCCGGGAAAACTGATCCTTTTGACGCGGAAAAATTTTGTGAATATCATCCGTTCCTATCCCCACTACGGCATCTTCCTCTCCAAACTCCTTGCCAGGCGGCTTGTCCGCAGCAACGATAGAAACGCGGAACTCCTTGAAGAAATCGGCAATTCCCGGTAGTGTGAGCGTATCCCAAAACCCGGTTAAGCGCGCGGGAGAACAGTAATTAAGGAGAAGGCGATGGCGGAAAAAAAACAGGGGAGGAATTGGTTTAGATTCTTCCTGGGGGCTTATACCCCTCCGGAATTCCTTGGAGTCCTGTTTCGCTTTTTTTTTAAGGGCGGCATAATCAGGGCCGTAAAAAAACTGTTTTCCCCTGCCGGCAGGTTTTACGCGGGCCACCGTTTCCTTTTTTTCCTTGTGTGCGGCCTTGTCCTGGCGGCCCTGGGCGGGCTTTTTGCCTGGAACTTCTACGAATCCCGCAAACCCCAGCCCATTGTTGTTATGTACCGGCCGATTCAGTTCCCCGCCAACGAAGCCTCCGGCAGCGCCGCCCGTCCGTTGATTGTGGAATTTTACGGTTCCGCCGCGCCCCTGGAACTGGTGGGTAAGGACTTCGGTTCCGGGACGGAGGATCCCTTGGTCACGATCAGCCCCGGCATAGAAGGTTCGTGGCGCTGGGAACAGAGCGATATACTGACCTTTACCGCCTCCGGTTCCTGGGAAATAGGGCGGCATTACACCGTAAACTTTGGCAAGGGGCTTTTTGCCTCCCACGTAACGCCCAATAGCCGCTCGTTCTCCTTCGACATTCCGGATTTTTCCCTGTTCCTGGGGGAGGGGGAATTCTACATCGACCCGGAAAACGCCGCCGTTAAACGGATTACCGCCGTCGTGCGCACCAACTACCCCATGGATACCGCTTTGCTGGAAAGCGCCCTTGCCATTGAGCCGCGGCTTAACGCCGCCTCGGGACAGCTTGAAAACCGTCCCTACAATTTTTCGCTGAGCTACAACCAGGACCGTACCGTTGCCTATATCGTCTCCGAACCTGTGGGGACCCCCGCCAGGGAAACCAATATGGTCGTTTCCCTGAAACGGGGAGTTAAAGCCGCCGCGGGACAGGGAAGCCCCGCGAACGCGGCCAGCGTAACCGTGTCCGTCCCCGGCATGACCGGGTATGTGTACGTTCAAAACGTTTCCCAGGAACTTATCAAGAACGACGATCAAAAATTCGATCAGGTCCTGATCATCAGCACCAGGGGAACCATCGAGGAAGCGGAACTGGGTAAAAATATCCAGGCATGGGAACTCCCCGTGGACAGGCCGGAACTGCCGGGACTTAGAGTGCAGGAAAACTACCATTGGCGTTCCCCCGAAGATGTGGTACCGGAGGTACTGGCCCTTGGAAAGCGGATAGAACTTGAGCCCATTCCCGGGCAAAACAGGTACAACGCGGAGAACAGTTACAAATTCTCCGCCACCCCCGGACGTTATATCTACATCAAACTGGATAACCGCGCGAAATTTTACGGCAACTATTACCTGAGCGAACCCTACGAAGCCGTTGTCCAGACAAAATCCTACCCCCGTGAACTGGCGATTCTGTCGGAGGGGAGCATCCTCTCCTTTTCCGGGGACAAGCGGCTGGCCCTGTTCACGCGGGGCATCGGGGAGATCCACTACACTATTGGCCGGATCCGCCCCGACGATATTAACCACCTGGTCTCCCAAACCCGGGGGGACATAACGACCGTCAATTTTAACAACTACAACTTCAGCCAGAACAATATTTCCCAGATATACCAGACAAACGAAACCATCCCCCTGAGCGATGAGCGGGATATCGCCTATTTTTCGTTTGATTTCTCCCGTTATCTGGACCATATTCCGGAACAGAACCTGCGGCACGGCCTGTTTATCTTCACCGTCCAGGGGGGCAACGTATCCGCCCGGCGGCTCATCATGGTCAGCGATCTGGGCTTCTTCGTAAAAACCAACACCGATTCCAGCCGGGACATATTTGTCCAGTCCATCGCCACAGGCGCGCCCGTGGAGGAGGCCCAGGTTCAGGTCCTGGGGCTTAACGGAAACCCCATTATCAGCATGGTTACCGGATCGGACGGCCACGCGCGGCTTCCCGATCTCTCGAACTACCGGAACGACCAGACCCCCACGGTGTTCATCGTGCGCCAGGGGGAGGATCTGTCCTTCATGCCCTACCAGGCCACGGGACGGAACCTGGACTACTCCTCGTTTGACGTGGGGGGAATCCAGGGCGCGGACAATCCCAATAATCTGCGGGCCTTCCTGTTCAGCGACCGGGGCCTCTACCGCCCCGGAGACCAGGTGTACATCGGCATGGCGGTAAAAAGCGGCGACTGGGTCCCCCGTTTGGAGGGGACCCCCCTTGAATGTACGGTGAGCGATCCCCGTGGGCAGGAAATCTACAACCGCCGAATCGTCCTGTCCGCCGACGGGGTAGAGGAATTAAGTTTCCGTACCCAGGACTGGTCCCCAACGGGAACCTACACCGCCAACGTGTACGTGATCCGCCCGCAGGCCAACGGCGCCGAGGAGCGGGTCTTCCTGGGTTCCCAAACCGTCAAGGTAGAGGAATTCCTGCCCGATACCCTGCAGGTGTCCGCCTCCTTTGATCCGCTGCCCCGGGAGGGCTGGATAGCCCCCGGGGAACTCAAGGCCCTGGTAACGGTACGGAACCTCTTTGGTACGCCCGCGGCGGGGAACGAGGTAAAGGCCCAGATAAACCTGTCCCCCGGCCACCAGTACTTCCGCCAGTACCGGGACTACCAGTTCCGCGATCCCTACGCGGCCCGGAACAGCTATCAGGAATACCTGGGCACCGTTGCCACCAATGACGGGGGAGAGGCCGCCTTTACGCTGAACACCGCCAAGTTTGAAAAGGCCACCTACAACCTTGCCTTCTACGCCGAAGCCTTTGAGAAGGGAAGCGGCCGCAATGTGTCCGCGGAAACCCAGGTCTATGTAAGCCCCCTGCCCTACCTGATCGGTTACAAGGCGGACGGCAACCTCAGATTCATCCAGCGGGATACGGTACGCAACCTCTCGTTTATCGCCATCAACCCCCAGGCGGAGCGGAGTACCGTGGAGAACCTTACCATGAGCCTTGTGGAATCCCGCTACGTCTCCGTGCTGGTACGCCAGTCCAACGGCCTCTACAAGTACCAGTCGGTGCGGAAGGACTACCCCCTGTGGACCAAAAAGGTTTCCATCCCCGCCGCCGGCCTTGACTATGAACTTCCCACCGATACCCCCGGTGAGTTCCGTTTGATCCTGAGTACCGGAACCGATGAAACCGGCAGCATCGAATTCAACCGTATCGATTTTTCCGTAGCGGGAAGCGCGAATCTGCAGCGCAGCCTTAACCGTACCGCGGAACTGGAAATAACCCTGAACAAGACCGACTTTAACCCCGGGGAGGAGATAGAGATCATGGTAAAGGCCCCCTACCGGGGTGCGGGGCTTATCACCATCGAACGGGACAAGGTCTACGCTTACAAATGGTTCAGTTCGGAAGACAACGACGGAACCGTACCGGGGGACGGAGAAACGATCCTCACCACGATCACCGCCCCCCCGGAACTGGAGGGGAACGGCTATGTGAATGTCCAGTTTATCCGCGCCCAGTCCTCCCCGGAGATTTTTATGTCCCCCCTCAGCTATGGGGCGGTTCCCTTCTCCATGAGCCAGGAAAGCCGTACCAACCGGATCAACCTGGAAATAGCCGGGGAGGCCAAAAGCGGGGAGGATTTCACGATCAAATATTCGGCCTCCAAACCGGGAAAGATCGTGGTTTACGCCGTGGACGAAGGTATTCTCCAACTGGCCGATTACCGGACCCCGGACCCCCTGGGTTTCTTTTTCCGCAAGCGGGCCCTCCAGGTCCGTACCGTTCAGATTCTCGACCTGGTTCTGCCGCCCTATGCCGTGGCACAGTCCCTTGCCGCCACGGGGGGCGGGGCCGGCTACGATGAGCTGGCCCGGAACCTTAACCCCTTTAAGCGCAAACAAAACGCGCCCGTGGCCTACTGGTCGGGGATTGTGGACGTTGGTCCTGAAGAGCGGGAATTGACGTACACCGTGCCGGACTACTTCAACGGGACCCTGCGGGTCATGGCGGTGGCCGTATCTCCGGATTCCGTGGGGGTTACGGAGGACCGGGCCCTGGTGCGGAATACCTTTGTCATAGTCCCCAACGGACCGCTCAGTGCCACGCCGGGGGACGAATTTGAAATTTCCCTGACGGTAACGAACATGCAGCGGGGGGCGGGGGAGGACGGTACCCTGCGGCTAAGCCTGGAGCCCTCGCCGCACCTTAGCATTACAGGACAAACCGAATTCGACCTGGCGATCCCCGAAGGGAAGGACCAGAACCTCAGCATCCCCGTCAAGGCCGCCGGCCCCCTGGGAAACGCGGAAATCCGCTTTACCGCCTCAAACGGCGCCGGCAGTTCCAGCCTGACGGCCTCCATGAGTATCCGTCCGGCGGTTCCCTACCGGGTAACGCTGCAATCCGGGGCCATAAGCAACCGCAGTGTTGAACTGACGGTGGACCGCCAAATGTACGAGGAATTCCACACCAGGGAACTCAACCTCTCCTACCTTCCCATCGGAATGGTAAGGGGACTCTCGTTCTACCTGGACAACTACCCCTACGGCTGTACCGAGCAGATACTCAGCGCCGCGTTCCCCTTTCTCTACCCCAGGCTTATCAACGATTTTGGCTATACCCGGGCCCAGACGGAGGAGGGGATCGACAGGGTTATCGGTATTCTACAGGCCCGCATGAAAGAAGATGGAAGCATTGGCCTGTGGACCAGCCGTTCCGGTTCTGACCCCATGATCACCGTCTATGCCTGTCATTTCCTGACGGAGGCCCGGAACGCCGGGTACTACGTCCCCCAGGGCCTCATTGACCGGCTCCTGAGTTCGCTGCGGGATATTGCCTCCGGCAGCGCCGTTACCGCTTACGGCCTGTCCAACCGGTCCTACGCAATCTATGTACTTACGCTGAACGAGATCGTTACCACCCCACTTCTGGAGTCCCTAAAGCGGGACATCGACCGTCACAACAAGGAGGCGGAGACCGAGCTGCCCGGCCTTTACCTGGCGGGGACCTATGCCCTGCTGCAAAAAAGCGCGGACGCCGCTTCCCTGCTGAACCGGATCAAGCGGACCCTGCGCCGCGATTCCTCGTTCCGTTACGTTGACAGCCTGCTCTACCAGGCGGTGTACCTGAACATCCTCTCCCGGCATTTTCCCCAGCGCCTGCGGGACATTTCCGAATCCCTGCTTCTTTCCGTGGCGGAACAACTGGAACACCAAAACTACACCACCATCTCCGCCAATTATGCCCTTATGGGGCTGGACGCCTACCTCAGGGCCGTTCCCTCTACCGCCGGGGGGAGCGCCGCGGCGGGGGCCTTTACCGCGCTGGAGATCCTGCGGGACAAACAGCGGCAGGAACTGACAAGCGACGGGGACCCCCTCTTTACCAGCGCCTACAGCGCCGAAGCGGAGAAGATCCGCCTGGAGAACAAGGATCCCCTTCACCTGTTTTACCAGATTACCAGCGCCGGTTTTGACCGGGAGATCCCCGCGGAGGAAATAAAAAACGGTATCGAGGTGTACCGGGAAATTCTGGACGCCGATGGCAACGCCATTGAGTCCGTCAAGGCCGGGGATGAACTTACCGTGCGGCTTACCTTCCGCACGCTGAACAACCAGACCATCAACGATGTTGCTTTGGTTGATCTGTTCCCCGCCGGTCTGGAGCCGGATACCAGTTTCATCCGGGAGGCCGCCGAAAACTCCCGGGGCTGGACACCCGATTACGCGGACATTCGGGAGGACCGGCTTGTGTTGTACGGAACCGTAAGCGCCCAGGCCACTACCTTTAGTTACCGGGCCAGGGCCATTAACGCCGGCCTCTTTACCGTACCTCCGCTTTTCGCGGAAGCCATGTACGACAAAACGGTGTGGGCCCTGCGTCCCCACGAATCCCTGAGAATAGCGAAGCAGGAAAACTAGTACGCAGTCATCATTCAACCTGTGAGTAGTTCAGTTTGATACGCCTGAACGTAACCCTCTACCGCCTCCCGGCAGGGGCGGGGATAGCCCGGCGGAAAACCTTGTATAACGGTCTCTCGAACTCCTCCAACATTAATCTCATCTGGGGAGCGGCAGGCCGACAACGGCCACGCTCGCCTTGCGCCATATAACCGGGTCTTAGCCCGGTTTTATGGCGCAAGGCTTCGGTCAAGTGACCGCCGCGGCCTGTCGCTTCCCAGCCGGTTCACATTGTGTTGTTCAACCAACCTTTATACCTGCGATAACCACCATCGTTTCCTGCCGGGCTATCCCCGCCCCCGCAGTGGTTCACGATAGGGAGTTAAGGTTAGGCGGTTGTCAAACCTAAAACCCAGGTTGAATGGTGCCTGACTACACCACAAAGAGGGCAGATTCGTGGAGGATCGGGAAGCATCGGAAGCACCAAAAAACCCCACAATTACAATCATGACTGCGTACTAGGAGCCTGTGACTCAGCAACCGTTAGTAAACGCCGGTGCCCTGTCCGGTCGTTGACATTTTGTTGTGTTCTTCGCATGATTTGTCCGATGTTAAGCGATGATATCCCGCCTGTCGAGGACCGGTTCCTGAGCGGGCATCCTTCCCCGCCGGTGCAGGTGGCCCGTATTCTTTCCCCGGACCGCGTTGTTTTTCTCAATTTTCCTTCCAAGCGGGACGCGCTTGCCGCGCTCTGCGACACGTTGGCCGGCGCTCCCCAGATAAAGAACCGTGAGGAACTGCGCGCGGAGATCATGAAACGGGACGAGTTGATGAGTACCGCCATCGGCAGGGGTATCGCCATTCCCCATGTGCGGCTTTCCAGCGTAACCGACCTGGTGGCCGCCGTGGGGGTAAGCGAAACGGATATCGCCGATTTTCAAACCCTGGACGATGAGCCGGTACGGCTGCTTATCATGATCGCCGCCGCCTACAACCAGCACGCCTATTACCTGCAAACCCTCTCGTTTTTTAGTTCGCGGCTCAAAAATTCCCGCCTGCGCCGCGCCATTATGGACGCGCGGGAGCCCCAGGAAGTTTACCGGCTTCTGTCCACGGAGTAATACGCGGACCCTAGTACGCAGTCATCATTCAACCTGTGGATAGTTCAGTTTGATACGCCTGAACGTAACCCTCTACCGCCTCCCGGCAGGGGCGGGGATAGCCCGGCGGAAAAACGCTTGTATAACGGTCTCTCGAACTCCTCCAACATTAATCTCATCTGGGGAGCGGCAGGCCGGCAACGGCCACGCTCGCCTTGCGCCATATAACCGGGTCTTAGCCCGGATTTATGGCGCAAGGCTTCGGTCAAGTGACCGCCGCGGCCTGCCGCTCCC
>JAIRND010000096.1 GCA_031258225.1 Treponema sp.
TATACAAGGTTTTCCGCCGGGCTATCCCCGTCCCTGCCGGATCAGGGGGAAGGTTAAGGTCAGGACAAGGCACGTATCAACGTGAACTATCCACAGGTTGAATATTGACTGCCTACTAGACTCTAAGTAAACGCGCGGGGGGCTATCCCCTACTCTTCCTCTTCCTTCACCTGGAAGGCCGCCGCCGCCTTGATCACGTCCTCGGCGATGCGGCCGGAAATTGGCGCGTAGTGGTCAAAGGACACCTCGAACGAGCCGGTACCGCTTGTGATCGACCGCAGATCGATGGAGTAGCGCAGCAGTTCCGCGTGGGGAACCTCCGCCCGTATCTCCGCGATGCCGCCCCCCACGTCGTCCTGGCCCAGAATCCTGCCCCGCTTGCCCGAAAGGTCGCTCATCACGTCCCCCAGGTACTTATCCTCCACAAAGACCGTCAGGTTCATGATCGGTTCCAGCAGCGTGGGCCCGGCCTGGCGCATGGCCTCCCGAAAGGCGTTGCGGGCGGCCAGCTTAAAGGACAGTTCGGAGGAGTCTACCGGGTGGTACTTACCGTCCACAATGGCCACCTCCACGTCCACCACGGGGTACTGCGCGACCGTACCGCGGGCCATGCCCTCCGCTACGCCCTTTTCCACGCCGGGGATATAGCTTTTGGGCACCGCCCCGCCGAAGATCTTGTTTTCGAACTTGTAACCCTCCCCCCGGCCCAGGGGCCCGATCTCCAGCACCACCTTACCGTACTGGCCGTGGCCGCCGGTCTGCTTCTTGTGGGTGTACTCGGCGCCGGCCTTCCTGGTAATCGTTTCCCGGTAGGCTACCCGCGGCACGTGGGTCTCCATCTCGATCTTCTGATTCTGCCGTATCCTGTCCAGGATAATGTTGATCTGGAGTTCCCCCATGCCGGAGATCACCGTCTCCTTGGTTTCGGTATCGAAAAGATACCTAAAGGTACGGTCCTCCTCCGCGGCCCGGACAAGGATTTCCCCCAGTTTGTCCTCCTCTTTCTTCTGGACCGCGTTCACCGCCACCGAATGAACAGGTTCGGGCAGCCTAAGGTGCAGGAAGTTAAGGCCCGCCTCCCCGGCGCTGATCGTGTCGTTGGTCTTTAGCGTGGCGGCCTTGGCGATAATGCCCACATCCCCCGCGTAGAGTTCCTTGACCTCCTCCAGTTTTTTCCCGACACAGAGGTACAGTTTGCCGATTCGCTCCTTTTTGTTTTCCGAAACGTTCAGGACCTCGGTATCGGCCAGGAGTTTCCCCGTGATCACCTTGATCCACGAAAGTTTGCCGGAGAACTGATCGTAGGTGGTTTTGATAACCAGGGCCGAAAGGGGCTTGTCCGGATCCACCGGCAGTTCGTGTTCCCTGCCCCGCTCGTCCAGGGCAAGGTCCTTTGTCGTACCGGGCTGGGGGGCTATGTCCGCCAGGAACGCGAGGAACGGGAACAGGCCGGAATTTTTTAGGGCGGAACCGGCAAAGACGGGCACGTACTTGTGATCCGCTATGGCCTCGATCAGTCCATCGTGCATCTCCTGCGCGTCCAGGGAGCCCTTGTCGATGTAGTGCTCCATCAGCGTATCGTCGCCGTCGGCGGCGGCCTCGATAAGGCGCTCACGGGCTGCGGCGGCCTCCTCCCGGTATTCGGGGGGTATGTCCCCCTCCTGTTCCAGGGCCGCTTCCTGGACAAACCAGGCCCGCTCGTTAAGCACGTCGATCACGCCCCGGTAGTCCGCCCCCTGTCCCATGGGCAGGGTAAAGGGCACGGGCTCCACCTTGAACTTGTCCTTAATGTCCTCCAGAACTTTCCTGAAATCCGCCCGCTCATCGTCCAGCTTGGTGATGTAGATCCCCCGCGGCTTCTGGCGGCTCTCAAGGTTGCGCCACAGCTTGATCGTCTCAATCTGGACCCCTACGCGGCCGTCAACCGCGAGAACGGCGAATTCGCTGGCCCGGAAGCTGAGGATCACGTCCCCGATAAAGTCCGAGGATCCTGGGGTGTCGAAGATGTTGATCTTCTTGCCGTCCAGCTCCACATGGGCCAGGGCGCTGTGGATGGATATCTTCCGTTCGATTTCTTCGGGGGAAGAATCGCCCACGGTTTTTCCCGATTCAACGGTTTCCGGCCGGGGAATTACCCCTCCCGCGAAAAGGAGGCGTTCAAACAGGCTTGTCTTACCGGTCCCTCCGTGACCGGCGATAGATACATTTTTGATACGGTTCGTGCTGTGACTCATAGGGTCTCCTTTCTGGGGCGCTGTTGGGTTGTTAGTATGATGGAACGGACAGGAGCGGATTGTCAAGAAAAATGTCTTTAACTTATAATTAAGAAAATGGACGAGCGAAAACGGACCATCAGCGAACTGGAATTCAAACGAAAGGAAGCCCGGCGCTCCCTGGAACTCCTGTACGAGGATTTTGGGGAAGCCCTGTTTGGCCGCTATCCCGGCCAGGAGGACCTGCTGGGGGAAACCGCGGAGGACTACCTCAGGCTTCAAAAGGAACTGGCGGACTCCCAAAGCCTTATCCGGCTTGCGGAGGCCGACATCAGGCGGCTTAACGAGCTGGGGGAGGAGATCCGCGCCAAGGAACGGGAAAACGCCCTTATATCGGCGGAAATTCCCAACATCCGCGCCGATGTGGGCCGGGACGCCCTGGGCGAGGAGCGGTTTTCCGTCCTGTTGGAGGCCTACCGGCAGCAGATTGAACGCCTTATCCCCAAACTGGAAGAGGCAAAGGGCAAAGTGGAGGAACTGGACGACCAGGCCGGTTCGGGTTTCTTCGGCTGGCTCGGAAAGAACACCCAGGGGGCGGTCTACCGGACCCTGGCGGCCAGGTACCAGGGAAACCTGAAAAAGCTGTACGCCGCGGCGGGGGAAAAGCTGGCCGCCCCGGAACATGAGTCCCTGGCCGCCGGGCACGAGATGGAAGACGCTATCCGTATCCTGCGCGACACGCAGGCGGATGCCGCGGCCCGGAACCGGGAGCTGGCGGGGCTGCGGGAAGAACAGCGCCGCCTAAAAGCCGGCGCCGGACCGGACGGCGGGCCCTTCAAACGAATCCAGGCCCTGGAACGGCACATCGCCCTTATCCGCTCGAACATCAGGGCCGTGTATGGCCGCCTGGGGGCGGAGGCCGTAAGCGGAGCGGAACGGTTTGACCGGCTTCTCCAGCCGGAGGATCAGCGGATCGTGGAAACGGGCCGGCGGAGCGGGGAGGCCATTGCCGGCTACGAGCGGTCAATCGAAAAACTCAAGACTTCCATCGCGATTGACGAAAAAAAAGCGGAGATCGAAAAGATGAAGCGGGCCGTGGAGGAACAGGAACGGCGTATTGCCGGCGCGGAAGAGCGGATCACGAATCTAAAGGCGCAAATTGAAGAAACCGAAGCCCGTATCGAAGAACTCTCAAAACTCCTGTAAACGGGGCCTGTCAAAGCCGGATGGTTTTGAAACAGGCTGATAGGTACCTTATGGCAGTAGCAGCACCAAAAAAAAACGCCCCCGGGCCGCGGGGCTCCGCGGCCGCGCGCACGGCAAAGGCCGGGGCGGTCTACGACGAATCCAAAGTAAAGACCCTTTCCTCACTGGAACATATCAGGCTGCGGACCGGCATGTACATCGGGCGGCTGGGGGACGGCGGTAATCCCGATGACGGCATCTATGTGCTTCTTAAAGAGGTTATCGACAACAGCATTGATGAGTTCATCATGGGCAACGGCAACCTTATTGAGGTTCAGATAAAGGGGCAGAACGGGAATGTAACGGTCAAGGTCCGGGACTACGGCCGGGGCATCCCCCTGGGAAAGCTGGTGGAGTGCGTGTCGGTGATCAACACCGGGGCCAAGTACAACGACGATGTGTTCCAGTTTTCCGTCGGGCTGAACGGGGTGGGAACCAAGGCGGTAAACGCCCTGTCCTCCTACTTCCGGGTGGTGTCCGTCCGCCAGGGGGAATTCGCGGAGGCGGTCTTTGAGCGGGGCATCCTGAAAAACGAGCGGAAGGGAAAGTTCAAGGACAAGCAGAAGGACGGCACCTTTGTCGAATTTATTCCGGACAGCCAGGTCTTTGGCGATTACCAGTTCAACGTGGAATTTGTGGAGCGTCGGATACAGAACTGCGCCTATTTGAACACCGGGCTTGTGCTGAGCTTTAACGGCAAACAGTTCCTCTCCAGCCGGGGGCTCCACGATCTGTTGACCGAGGAAACCGGGGAAGAGAACCTCTACCCCCTGGGCTACTACAAGGGGACGGCCACGGGGGACGGTTCCCTGGAATTCGCCTTTACCCATACAAACAACTACGGGGAGGAGTACTTCTCGTTTGTGAACGGCCAGTTCACCAGCGACGGGGGCACCCACCTTTCCGCCTTCAAAGAGGGGTTTCTGAAAGGCATACAGGCGTACTTCAAAAAGGACTACCGCAGCGAGGATATCAGGGAGGGAACCATCGCCGCGGTGGCGGTAAAGATCAAAAACCCGGTCTTTGAAAGCCAGACCAAAAACAAGCTGGGGAATTCGGATATACGGGCCTGGATCGTTCAGGAAACCCGCGCGGCGGTGGAAGACTGGCTCCACAAGAACCAGGAGGCGGGCAAGGCCCTTGAACGAAAGATCCTGGCCAACGAGAGCCTGCGGACCGAGCTTAACCAGGTCAAAAAAGAGGCCAGGGAAGCGGCCAAGAAGATCGCCCTTAAAATACCCAAACTAAAAGATTGCAAGTTCCACCTGGAAGACGGCAAGGAAGGGGAAAACTCCACGATCTTTATTACGGAAGGGGATTCCGCCGCGGGTTCCATGGTTTCAAGCCGGGACGTAATGACCCAGGCCATCTTCGCCCTTAGGGGAAAAGTGGAGAACATGTTCGGCAAAAAACGGGCCGCCATCTATAAAAACGAGGAACTCTACAACATGATGATGGCCCTGGGCATCGAAAACGATCCTTCCGGACTGCGCTACGGCAGAGTCGTTATCGCCACCGACGCGGATTTTGACGGTTTTCATATCAGGAACCTGTTGCTCACCTTTTTCCTCTCCTACTTTGAGGAACTGGTAACCGCGGGCCGGATCTACATCCTGGAAACCCCCCTGTTCCGGGTACGGACAAAAAAGGAAACCCGCTACTGTTACACCGAAAAGGAACGGGACACGCTGGTGGCGGAGATGGGCTCCGGCAGCGAAGTTACCCGCTTTAAGGGCCTGGGGGAGATCAACCCAAAGGAATTCGGCCAGTTTATCGGGGAGGATATGCACCTGGTGCCGGTTTCGGTGAACACGCTGCGGATCGTCCCCCAGGTTCTGGATTTTTACATGGGCAAAAACACCCCGGAGCGCCGGGAGTACATCATGAAGAACCTGATCGACAACGCGGGATAGGAGTAGACAGGTAATCCGTGGCATACATTAAGAACCTGTTCGACAAGAATTTTCTCGAATACGCCTCCTACGTCATCAAGGACCGGGCCATTCCCGATCTGGAAGACGGCCTTAAACCCGTGCAGCGGCGGATACTGCACACCCTCTTTGAAAAGGACGACGGCAAGTTCCACAAGGTAGCCAACATCGTGGGGGAGTGCATGAAGTACCACCCCCACGGGGACGGCTCTATCGGCCCGGCCCTGGTGGTCCTGGCGAACAAGGATTACTTTATTGAGCGGCAGGGGAACTTTGGGAACCTGTACACCGGGGACGAGGCTTCGGCCCCCCGCTACATCGAGTGCCGGACCACGACCCTGGCAAAGGATATTTTTTACAATCCCAAACTTACCGAATTCGTGGATTCCTACGACGGCCGCAACAAGGAGCCCCTGTTGTTCCCCGCCAAAATTCCGGTGGTCCTTGTCATGGGGGCGGAGGGAATTGCCGTCGGCATGTCCACGCGGATCCTCCCCCACAATATCCTTGAGGTGCTGGAAGCGGAAAAAGCCTGCCTCCTGGGAAAGAAGTTCCAGCTTTTCCCGGACTTTCCCACCGGGGGCCTGGTGGACGTTTCCGGTTACCGGGACGGCAACGGCAAGGTACTGGTCCGGGCGAAACTCGACACCTCCGACCCCAAGCGCATAGTTATCAGGGAACTTCCCTTCGGCTCCACCACCGAAAGCATTACCAACAGCATTGAAAGCGCCGCCAAGGCGGGGCGGATCAAGATACAGGGGATCAACGATTTTACCACCGAATCGGTGGAGATAGAGATCAGGCTTGCGCGGGGGGTGTACGCCGAGGAGACGGTAGACGCCCTGTATGCTTTTACCGAATGTGAGCAGTCCATATCGGTCAACCTGCTGGTTATCAGGGACAAGCTGCCGGCGGTAATGACCGTTACCGAAGTAATTAAGCACCACGCGAAACAGTTAGTAAAACTGTTGACCAGGGAACTTGAAATAGAGAAAAAGGAACTGCAGGACAAGCTGCACCTGCGGACCCTTGAACGGATATTTATCGAGGAGCGGATCTACAAGGCCATTGAATCAATGAAAACCGCCAGGGCGGTGGAAGACGCGGTACTTGCCGGGTTTAAGCCCTTTGCCAGGGAAATAGGCGCCCGCGGCGTAAGCCACGACGACGTGGAACACCTTCTGCGCATTCCCATCCGGCGGATCTCCCTGTACGACATCAACAAGGCGCGGGACGAGGTACGGGAGATTCTGAACCGCGTTAAAGAAATTAACGGACACCTTAAAAACATTGTTGCCTACGCCGTCGGTTTCATTGACGGCATAGCCGCGCGGATCAGGGCCAGTGAGGACGCCGGCCGGGGAAAACGCCGGACCGAGGTAGTCTCGTTTGCCAAGGTTGACGTAAAAGAAGTGGTAAAAAAGGACCTGGAACTTAAGTATGACAGCGCCACCGGCTATCTTGGAACCGCCGTAACCGGCGAAGTGACGGCGGAGGTGTCCCCCTTTGACCGGATACTGGTGCTGAAAAAAGACGGCGTCTGGTCCGTAACGAATCTGCCGGAAAAAACCTTTGTGGGTCCGGGGGCCTGGTGGATCGGTGTGGCCGACAAGGAGGCCCTGTCCTCCATTGTGTTTACCGTTATTTACAGGGACAAAGAAAAATCGTATCCCTATGTTAAACGCTGTGTCATTGAGGGCTGGATCATGAACAAGGAGTATTCCCTGGTCCCCGAAGGGGCGGAGGTACTCCACATTGACACGCGGGACAAATTCAATTTTACGGTCCGTTACGAGCCGAAACCCCGGCTTAAAGTACTAAGCGAGGTCTTTAAGGCCCAGGATTACCCAATCCGGGGCCTAAAGGCGGGGGGAATCAAACTGTCCGGCAAAGAAGCGGCCGGAGTCTCGGTAAGAGGGTGATGGAATGGATAGCACATCAGGCGGTACGGTAAACGGCGCCATCAGTATCGGCGACGCCATCAGTATCGGCGACGACACCGGTATTGTGTTCGATACCGATTCCGGCATCAGTGAAACCGAACAGCGGGAGATTCTTGAGGGGATCGAGAAGGCGGTCCGGCGGGAACACCGTTCCCTGGTGGAAGTTCCCTGGACCGGGGCAAAGAAACGGGGCGTACTGTTTCCCCTGCTGGTAAACGTGGCGGCTCTTGCGCTTCTGGCCGGCGGCCTGGCCTTCTTCCTGCTCTACCGGGATTCGTGGGAAACCCAAACACGGGGGGCCACGGCACTGTACAATTCCGCCGAGCGGGCCCTTATCCGGGAGATCCGCCGGGAGACCGCCCAGGAACTTGACGCCAAGGAACAGGAAATCGACGCCATCATCGCCAAGCTGCAAGGGGTTGACGAGGAACTGCGGGAACTTTACTCCAGCAACCAGGAACTGACGGTAGAGCAGAAGATCACCGAGTCGAACCTGCAGCGCCTTCAGGAGGAGTACCGGGACAACCTGGATTCCCTGCGGGACGAGCGGTCCGACATACTGGAAAGTTCCCGCGCGCGGGAGGCAAGTCTGCGGGCCCAGTTTGACGAGCGGGCCGGTGAGCTGACGGCCCAGGCGGAGCAGAGCAGAGAAGCCCTGTCCCGCGCCCGGGCCGAGTTGGAACGGCTTTCCACCGATCAGGAGAAGGGAGCCGCCGTCGAGGCCCATCTCAGCGCCATGTACATCAGCGCGGCGGCCACCATCAACCTGGGCCGGCTTAACGATGCGGCGGCCACCTTGAATTCCATGCGGGATTTCATCAACACCCCGTCCTTCCAGGGGATCCGCACCGTGCAGCCCCGCCGGAACTTCTACCTTTCCAGCATTAGCACACTGGAAGAGATCATCGGCCTGGCGGAAAAACTGAACAGCGCCGTTGAAGCCGCCGGAAGCGGGGACGCCAGCTACGCGCGGGACATTGCCCAGCTTGAGGAACGGAACGCCATCCTGGAAGAACAGGTGGAAAGCCTGAACCAGGCGGTGATCGCCTCCGATACCGAAGGTTCCGGCCTGGGCCGGCAGGTAAGCGAACTGCAAAAACGTATCGGCGATCTCCAAAACCAGAACACCGAACAGGAACGAACCCTGGAGGAGCGGCGCGGAATCCTGGAAGCACAGCAAAAGACGCTGGAAGAACAGGAGAGGACCCTGGAAGAACGGCAGCGGAACAACGCGGAACTTAACCGGCAGCTTGGCGAACTTAGTTCACGGAACAGCGACCTTGGCCGCCAGGTTACCGAACTTACGGACAGGGGCAGCGATCTGACGCGGCAGCTTGCCGATCTTACGGGCAGGAACAACGAACTTACCCGCCAACTGGCCGAACAAACGTCCAGAGCCACTGAACTTGACCGCCAAGTTGCCGATCTTACGGGCAGGAACAACGAACTTAGCCAGAATGTGGCCAACCTTAACCGGACCCTGACGGAACGGGACGGTGAACTGGTCAGCTTAAGCGCGCGCAACGCGGATCAGGCCATACAGATACAAACCCTGAACAACCAACTGACCAGCATCCGGCAGCTCCTGGGGGAACAGTAGCCTGGCTCATAGCCTGGCTCATAGCCTGGCTCAGGGCCGGCTATTTTGACTGCATCACCTCTACCCCGTTCCATTCGACGGGAGGAGGGCTGGTCAAATAGGTCTTGCAGCGGTTAAAGAGGCCGCGCGCGTTAAAATCGCCGGGGAGCAGGGCCGCCGCGTCGCGGAATTGTTCCGCCGCTTCCCGGAACTGTCTGCGGTAGTAATAGTCCATAGCCTGATTGTGAATGTCCCAGGCCTGTTTTTCGTTGGGAGCGAGGTTCCGTTTTACCGCGTAGATCCTAACCCCCTGGGTCTTCCCCTTTACCGCCACGGTATCAAGAAGCCTGAAGTTCAGGGCTTTCAGATTGCCGTCATCCCCATTGGCCGATAGCAGTTCCCGCAGTTTTTCGTAGAGGCTCTGGGTAATCAGGAGTTCCGCGTGGTAGGTTTTGGTCAGCCCCTCCATCCGGGAGGCCAGATTCACGTTATCGCCGATAACCGTGTAGTCCATCTTCCGCTCGCTGCCGATGTTTCCCACCGTGGCCAGGCCGTAGTTGATCCCCACGCCGATGTGGAATTCCTTTAGGCCGAAACGCCGCTGGGTCTCATTAAAACCATCCAGCGCGTCGATCATTTCCAGGGCGGCGCATACCGCCTGCTGTGCGTCATCGCTCTGCTGTACCGGAGCGCCCCAAAAGGCCATGATGGCGTCCCCAATGTACTTATCCACAATGCCGTTCCGGTTCATGATAATATCCACCTGGCCGGAAAAATAACGGTTCAGGGATTCCACCAGGTGTTCGGGGGAGTTGGCGTAATCTTCGGAAATGCTGGTAAAACCACGAATATCTGAAAAGAGGATCGCCAGTGTGGCGTTTTTTCCCCGCAGCATGTTGGGGTCCGGGGAACTGAAAAATTCCTCGATCACGTTACGGGGAACGTACTTCTGGAAGATACCGCGGATACGCTGTTCCTTCTTGCCCGCCAGCACCGCCTGGAACGCGTAACGTTTAATCTCCGCCCAGGCCCGTTCCAGTTCCCTGGTCATCCGGTTAAAGGTATGGGCAAGTTCCCCGGTTTCGTCCCGGTATTCCACCTCCACCCGCTCGGAAAGATCGCCTGAACTGATCATCCTGTTCATGACCTTTACGATCCGGGCCAGGGGGCTGGTGAGGAATCGCGAAAAAAAGGCAAGGAGCAGCACCGCCGCGGCGGAAGCGCAGGCCGCCGTAATGATGGTCAGGAACGTAATGACATCCGCGTCCCGGTAGAAACTGTCCCGTTCCTCGGAAAGGATGATATTCCAGCCAAAGGGGGTAAACCAGAAGGCCCTGAATATCCGCTCCTTCCCGCCAATCCGGGCCTGGAGCAGGCCGGTGTCCTCATTTTCAAGTATCGCCAGCAGGTCCCCTGTTTCTTCCGGCAGAATCTCCAGGTCGCGGGTTTTCATAACAAGGTCCCCGGCCCCGTCAACGGCAAAGATGATCTCCGTATCGTTAAGGATAATGCCGCGGGCGTAGGTTTCCACCGCGATCCGCGCGGCCTCTACCATGTCGCTCCGCCCCGCGTAGCCGTTCTCAACCAGAAGGGACCATTGGTTTTCCGCGTAGGTCTGAAGTTCCGCGATTTTGAAGTCAAGAAATTCCCGCGCGGCGCGGTCGATACCCCGCACGGCGGCGGAATAGGAAGCGGCCTGGGAAATACAGAGGGGCAGGATGATAAGGGGCAAAACCACCAGAAATATCTTCGCGCGGATCTTCATTGGTTCATTTTATGGTATTGCTCCGACAAAAGTAAACACCGGCGCCCTCAGGACGAGCGCCCTGTAGTGGAGGCGTTCCCAATACTCGCCCGATGCATGGTGCCAGGCACCATGCGCGTTTACTTAGGTATAACGATCTGTTGATTTCCTCCAACAGAAACCCGCTGGGGAGCGGCAGGCCGGCAACGGCCACGCCGCAAAAATCCACAAGTCCCACAGGCTCCTAGCAGCCTGTTGTACTTGTAGGTTTTTGCTCCACGTTGTGTCGCAAAAACCACGATAAATGGGCTGCTTACGGAGTTTGCAAGGTAAAATCGCCTCATAGGTGGTACCTATTCGGCG
>JAIRND010000157.1 GCA_031258225.1 Treponema sp.
CTTCCCAAAACTCCACAACTCTGCCCTACTTATGGTGTGCCAGACATCATTCAACCTGGGGTTTCAAGGTTGATACCCTCCTAACCTTAACTCTCTATCGTGAACCGCTGCGGAGGCGGTAGAGGGTTACGTTCAGGGCGTATCAAACTGAACTACTCACAGGTTGAATGATGACAGGCTGCTAGTGCCGCTGGGCGATATCCCTAAACTCATCTTTAAGTCGTACCACCGCGTCCGCCAGAACCGGATCAAACTGGGTACCCCGGCCCTCCTGTATGATGGCGACGGCGTCATCGTAGGAGAGGGCCGCCTTATAGACGCGGGCGCAGACCAGGGCGTCGTACACATCCGCCAGGCTGGCAATCCGCGCCGCCAGGGGAATATCGTCGCCCGTTAAGCCCTGGGGGTAACCCTTGCCGTCGTAGCGTTCGTGGTGGCCGTAACAGATATCCTCGCAGTGCCTCAGGTAAAGGGAGCTGTTTACATCCCCCAATTCGCCGATAATCTCCTTCCCCCGGGTGGTGTGGGTCTTCATGACGGCGAATTCCTCATCGTCTAGGCGTCCGGGCTTCAAAAGGATCCGGTCGGGAATGGCGATCTTCCCAACGTCGTGAAGGGCCATAGCCTTTACGATGGTGGAGGAGTCCAGCCTCCGCAGTTCCCGCGCGTAGATCGAATTGGTAGCGATAAGATAGTCGCAGAGGGCCTTCACGTAGAGTTGTGTCCGCTTGACATGCTCTCCGGATTCAAGGTCCCGGTGTTCAATAACGTTGGCAAGTCCCTGGAGGGCGTTGTCCAGCGTGGCGGTGGCCTCCGCCGTTTTTTCCGCCACCATCTGTTCCAGATTGTCGCTGTAGTTTTTCAGGGCTACCTGATTCCTGACCCGCAGTTTGACCCGCTGGGGCATGAAGGGTTTGTTGATAAAATCCACCGCGCCGGCGGCCAAAAGTTCATCCTCAGAATCGTTTTCAGCGGTAATAAAGATGACGGGAATCCGCCGCAGGGATTCTTCGGCCTTTAAAATATCAAAGAGTTCCCGGCCGGTCATTTCCGGCATCATCACATCCAGCAAAATAATTTTGGGCAGTTCCTCGGCGTTTCGCAGGTACTTCAGGGCCTCCTTGCCGTTGGTCGCGGTGGCAACCCGGTATTCGTCGCTCAGAATTTCTTCAAGAATCGTAACGTTTATGTCAACGTCATCGACTACCAGAACGGAAGGAAACGGCTCCATGCTAAGTAACATAGTTCGCTATTACCTCGTCAAGCCGCGCGATGGTTTCATCGTAGGCGTTTTTTACCTTGTCCAGGGCATCCTCCTCAACGGCCCGCTCCTTAATCCGGCCTTCCAGGTCCCGCACCTGTTCAAAAAGTTCGGTCAATGAAAGGCTGGCGGCCATTCCTTTAAGAGTATGGGCGGAAATCCGGGCCTTTTCCAGATCCCCCGCGGACAAATTGGCGGCAAGATCCGCAAAAGTGGTATCGGCCCTGAATTTTCCCAGCAGCCTGGCGTACAGCTTGCCGTTGTTCATGAGCCGCTTAAGGCCCTCTTCGGTATTTATGTATATTTTTTCCTCTGCCATTTTAAACCTCCGGAGTTTTCAAAATGTATCATAAAAATTCCGGAGGTAAAAGCCCAAGTAAAAATTTGGCGATCAGAATCTGAGCCGCGCCATAAGGGTGCTTTGGACACGGCTGCCCGCCGCGGCGCCGGCGCGGTTTCTATCCATCGGAACCTGGCAGGTCAGGTTCAGCGTAAAGCCCTGAAAAAGTTCATGTTCCGCCGTTGCCATAAGAACAAGGGAACGCTCGTCCAGGGCCGCCATGGAGCCAAGACCCAGGCGGGTGTAATCGTCCAGGCGGTAAAGGGCGTTGGCGTAGAGGTGGTGGTTTCCCGTGAAACCCAGGGAGAGGGCGGCGGAATTTCCCCGGTAGAGGTACTCCGCCAGGACGTAGAGGTCCCCGTCCAGGAACGCGTAATCGAAGCCCAGGGAAAGGGCAAGGCCCTCCACGGCGTTTCCGGCCAGGGGCTCATAGGTATAGAGCGCCTCCGCCGCCAGGCCCACGACCAGATCCCCCTTGAGTGAAAGGCCGAAGCGGTGAACACCCCAGGTAAGCGCGTCGTGGGGGGACTCGTACACGTAGAGCCCCTGAACACTCATCCGGTCCCCGTGGTACTCCCCGGACAGCCCCGCCAGGGTCCCCGCCCCGGAAGGGACAAGGGGGTCCCGCGCCGCGGCGCTAAAAACGCCGGCCTTGACATCATCCTTTGGGTAGAAGGCCAGGTCCGCCCCCAGGACGGCCCGCGGCCGGGCATTGGGACGCAGGGGATTCCGGGGGTTCATGAAGTCCATGGGCCCAAAGACAAGGCCGTAACCAAAGGCCATCCGCGTAAGCCCCGCCTGAAAATCGACCGTTTCACGGGAAATTTTAACGTAGAGCCGTTCAAGTTCCATAGCCGCCGCGTAGTTATCGCCCAGCGTCAGCAGCGAAGGACCCGCCGCGCCCGGCGCCGCGGTCAGGAGGGCGGCCTGGGCGTAGCTTCCGGAGGAAGCGCTAACGTTAACGGAGCCGTAAAACAGGGCCTCGTCCCGGGCCCGCGCCTGAAGCCGGATAGTGGCGTATTCCTCCATGCCCCAGGAATTTTCCGCGCCCCCGGCGCCGGCCGTGAAATTGACCGTACTGTCCAGTATCCCCGAAACGCTAAGATCCTGGGCAGACACGCCGCCTGCCGCGAGCGCGAAAAGCGCTGCAATAATTGCCATTACCCGTTTTATCCGCATCATATTGGTGCCAGGCACTATCGTTCCAGGTTCCGCTGGCTGAACACCGAATCGGCGATGGGCCGGTCCAGAACCACGTTGCGCATGATCATGGTGGTCTTGCTGTTTCTCCGCAAAAGGTCCCGGATTTCGATTTCAACCGGGAAGCGGCGGCCGCCGATAAGTTCCACCCGGAGCAGGTTGTACTCCTTGAGTTTCGCGCCGGAGAGGGCGAAGAGTTCGTAGTGGAGGCAGTCGCCGTTTTCCTTGTCGATCCAGAGTTTCTGCCGGGGATAGCTTTCGGTCCGGTTTTTCGCCGTCAGGTCCAGCACCCAGCAGTCCCGGCCATTCCAAATCCCGGAACCGCCGATGACCGGATCGTAACGGTTGATGAGCTTTTCATTTTCGATGGTGTCCTCGTAGGACATATCCGACCCCATCATGGATTCTTTGAGCATGTGTCCGGAGATCAACATCACTTCCTCGGTGTCCGGGGAATACACGTAGAGCCGCCCGTTTTTTTTGAGGTACTTGGTCCCACGGTCTTCCGGGTTGGTGAACTCGATAAAGCTGTCGGAATTTTCCCTGGCCCAGGCTTTCATGGTTTTGACAAAGCGCCGGTTCTGATACTCGATGATCATGTCCCCTTCGTACTTGATGGTGGTGTAAATTTCGTTGTCATCCACCTGCCTGAGCAGTTCCGCCGCGGACGGGGTCTGCCCGTACACAAAGGCCCCCGCCGTTACCACAAACAC
This sequence comes from Treponema sp., assembly GCA_031258225.1. Lineage (GTDB taxonomy): Bacteria > Spirochaetota > Spirochaetia > Treponematales > Breznakiellaceae > JAISFT01. The sequence goes on from JAIRND010000157.1 coordinate 3,515, forward strand.
AAACGCGCATACTGTTACTTTCATTTTCATCATAAACCTCCTGAATTAATATGAACCACGAACCTCACAAACCACACAAACAAACACCAACAGGAAAACATATCGAACAAAACGTTCGTGTTTTTCGTGTGGTTCGTGGTAAAAAATTCTTCACCTCCGCAGCGCTTCTACCGGTTCCACAAACGCGCTCTTGAGCGAGGGGAACAGGGTGCAGA